>JAIBAJ010000073.1 GCA_019695265.1 Bacteroidia bacterium
TAAATTTAGGTCCGCCCATTAACACCGACGGAAATGAAGGGGCTCAATGCATTTCACCGGATGGACAATGGATATTTATGACAGCTTGCAATCGAAGAGATGGAGAAGGAAGTTGTGATATTTATATTTCCCACAAAACAGCCAATGGTTGGAGCGAACCAAGAAATCCTAAATCTCCCTTAAATTCTGCTAAATGGGAAAGTCAACCAGGCTTTTCAGTTGACGGTAAAACTTTGTACTTTTCAAGCAATCGTCCTGGTGGCAAAGGAGGAATGGATATTTGGTACAGTACTTTTGTAACCGGTAAAGGATGGGGAGAACCCAAAAACCTGGTGATTGTCAATACTCCGGGCAATGAACAAAGCCCATTTATCCACCCGGATGACCAAACTCTTTACTTTTCTTCCAACGGATTACCCGGTATGGGCGAAGCAGACTTATTTTATTGCCGTCGCCAACCGGATGGATATTGGGGTATCCCTCAAAACCTAGGATATCCAATCAACACTCCGGGCGATGAACAAAGCCTTATTGTTAGCGCTACCGGTGACACCGCTTTTATTTCAACTGACAAAAAAGGTGGATTCGGAAATTTAGACATCTACTCTTTTGCACTTTACCCGGAAGCCAGGCCCCAAACGGTAACCTATTTTAAAGGAAAAATAACGGATAAGGATAACCGTCAACCACTAGAAGCAAACTTCGAGCTAATCGATATTGCAACAGGTGAAATTAAAGCAAGATCAAGCTCTACCCCCGGTACAGGAGAATTCCTGGTTAGTCTGCCAATGAACCGAAATTATGCCTTAAATGTATCGAAGGACAATTATTTATTCTTTTCTGAATCTTTTGAATTAAAAGGTAGTAATTCCGCATCCAAACCGGTTTTTAAAAATGTGGAATTAAGTCCAATAAAAGCCGGTGAAAAAGTAGTACTGAAAAATATTTTCTTCGACTCCAATAAATTTGACCTCAAGTCTGAATCCAATGCAGAACTTGACAAACTAGTGGAATTACTCAAGAAAAACCCTTCCATGAAAATTGAAATAAGCGGCCATACCGATAATATTGGAAATAAAACTGCCAATAAAACCCTCAGCGAAAACAGAGCCAAATCGGTTATCGACTTCCTAATTTCAAAAGGTATAGAATCAGGACGTTTGGTTCCTAAGGGGTATGGCGATGAAAAACCAATCGATTCTAACGAAACAGAAACAGGAAGAGCTAATAACCGAAGAACCGAAATGACAATTCTTTAATTCAAAGAAATAGCTTGTAAGATCTGGTAGATTAACTCTACATACTTCTTTCTTTTGCGAATTATTCCCACTATGGAAGAATGATTCTAACGACTCTAAAAAATTTTCAATCTTCTATTGTCCGTCTCATTTTTTTTCTACTTTTGCGGCCTCAATTGCTGCAACACAGCAGATTGTCCGATGGTGTAACTGGCAACACGTCTGATTTTGGTTCAGAAGAGTCTAGGTTCGAGCCCTAGTCGGACAACTTAAAAAGCCCCAAAACTGGGGCTTTTTCATTTCTATACCTTTCCCAAAAACAGAAATAATTCCTCTAAATTTATATTCATTCAACCTACAAACTCCAAACTTAAGGTATACCTTTGTCGCGATTTTGAAGCATGGGAATGAACTATAAAATGGGTAGTTCCAAACCTCAAACCAGGGTTTTGGAACTTGAAATGACAATTGATAAGGCCTTTTTCCAATCCAATGGTGATTTGATTGTACAACTCCCTGATTGGAGACCTGGCAGATATGAACTTGGAAACTTTGCTAAAAACATCCTTCATTTTGAACCACGAAATGAAAATAACGAAGTTTTAGCTTTTCAAAAAACCGGTAAATCAAGTTGGTTGATTCTAACCAATGGCTCCAACTCGGTTCAAATTAAATACGGATACTACGCTGCGGTGCTAGATGCAGGAAGTTGTTGGGTTGATTCATCACAAATCTATGTAAATCCCGTCCATTGTTGCCTCTATATTCCAGGTTACGAGCAAACCCCATGCACTTTGCAAATCGAAATCCCTAGTCATTTTGAAATTGCCGGATCCTTAAAACGAATTGGTCACAATCAATTTGAAGCCAAGGATTTTCATGAATTAGTTGACAGCCCTTTTATTGCTTCTCCAAGCCTTCAGCATCATTCCTATTTAGTCGGTAACACTACCTTCCACCTTTGGTTTCAAGGTGAATGTAAACTAGATTGGAACCGAATCATCCCTGATTTCGAAAAATTTACCCAGCAGCAAATGACGGCTATGGGAGGATTTCCCACAACCGAATACCATTTTCTATTTCAAATCCTAACTACTGCATATTATCACGGAGTAGAACATCTTAAATCAACAGTTATTGTTCTGGGACCCAGCTACAATTTAATGAAACCGGTTTTATACCCTGAATTATTGGGCATAAGCAGCCATGAGCTTTACCACAGTTGGAATATTAAAACCATTCGTCCAATTGAAATGATGCCTTATCAGTATAACCGGGAAAATTTTAGCCGCCTGGGTTATGTAGCAGAAGGTATTACAACCTATTATGGTGACCTGTTTCTTCACCGAAGCGGCAGTTTTACTACCTATGAAATGATGAAAGAATTAACCCGTCATATCCAAAAACATCTGGATAATTATGGACGCTTTAATCTTTCCGTTGGTTCTTCTTCTTGGGACACCTGGCTTGACGGATATGTAGAAGGAATTCCTCACCGAAAAGTTTCTATCTATACCGAAGGTGCCTTATGCGCCTTTATGGTTGACATCCTAATCAGACGAAATACAGGTAATCGGAATAGCCTGGATGATGTTATGGAATACCTATATAATGAATTTGGCAAAAAAGGTATTGGCTATTCTGAATCGGATTATAAACAAGCATTAGAACGCTTTGGAGAAACCGATTTTACCTGGTTCTTTAAAGATTATTACAACGGAACTGTTGATTATGAACCTTTGCTTGCTGATTGCCTGGATTATATAGGCTATCAAATCAATAAAGTAAGGTCCAGAATGTATTTTGAAAACCGATTCGGATTTAAAATAAAATTCGGACAAAATGGAGCCAGCATTATTACCTCCGTCGCTCCCAATTCATTATCCGAAAAAGCCGGACTTTCCAAAGATGATATGATTACCGGTATTAATGGCATTAAACTTGAAAACAACCTGAAAGAATGGTGCAAGTACTTTGCCGAAGAAACAATTACCCTGGAAGTTTACTCTCAAAACCAATTTAAACAGGTTATGTTGGTACCTAATGAATCAGATCGATATTTCCAATTAGTAAATCTTCAACAAAATGCTGATTTAAGCCCTGAACAAAAATACAACCTTCGTCAATGGAGTAAATCACTAACAGAATGAATAAAGATGATATCCTAAGACTAATTAAAAATTATCTCCATTCGGAAGTGATTGACCCGGGTGTCCAGTTAAATAGCAATTCTAAATTTACTGAATTAGGTATGGATTCCTTTTCCATCATTAATTTGATATTGACCCTGGAATCCCAAACAGGCATATCCCTGGTAGAAAATGGCATACGTGCCGATGACATTGAAACCATCGACAGCTTAACGAACTTTGTACTTTCCAGAACTTAGTTCCAGGATTCGACCAACTTTCGTCCTTCCGCCAAAGCAACATCCATTCCTGAACTATCGCTACCTCCGGCAGTTGCATAAAAGGCTTGTCCGCCACCTCCACCTTTGATGTGCTTGGCTAATTCCCTTACCAGATTTCCGGCATTCAAAGATTTCGATTTAACCCATTCATCACCTATAGCTAAAGCTAAAAGGGGTTTTTCGTTAACTACCGCGCCCAATAACAAGAAACTCTTTGGATACTTCTGCTTCAATTCAAAACAAAGCGTTTTAATTGCTTCGGCGTGATCCAAGTCAACTTTTGAAAGAAGGAAATATCCATCCCCCTTAATTTCTAGCTTCGATTCCAGTTCCTTTTTAAGTCCCTGAGCTTTTTCCTGAACCAACTTCTCAACTTGCTTTCGCAAAGCAACAACCTCTTCCTGCAAATCTTTTACTGCCTTTATCGCGTCTTTTGGATTTTTGAGAACCTCCTGAACCCCATCAATTAGTAATAACCTTTCGGCCAGGTACTTCTCTGCTCCTACCGAGGTAACTGCCTCAATTCGTCTTACACCTGCTGCCACTGCACTCTCCGATGTAATCTTAAAAAAACCAATTTCGCCGGTAGCTTGAACATGGGTTCCGCCACACAACTCAACAGAATACGAAGGCTCAAAGCTTACTACCCTAACCTTATCTCCATATTTTTCACCAAACAAAGCCATTGCCCCGGTTTTCTTGGCATCTTCTATTGCCATTTCCTGAATTTGACCTTGGATGTTCTCTCTAATTTTTTGATTCACCATGTTTTCGATAGCGCCGGTTTCCAGCTCCGAAACTTTTTGAAAATGGGAGAAATCAAATCGAAGGTACTGCTCATTCACTAAGCTACCTTTTTGCTCCACATGGGTTCCAAGAACCTGCCTAAGTGCTGCATGCATTAAGTGAGTTGCACTGTGATTGGCAGTAGTTAAACGGCGTTTCTCGGTATCTACTTTGGCTGTAAATTCAGCTGATGGATTCTCCGGTAAACTTTCTGAAAGATGCAACCATAAATTGTTTTCTTTCTTGGTATCCAGAATGGAACAGCTTTCATTCACCGATACTATCCTTCCGGTATCGCCAATTTGTCCACCACTTTCTGCATAAAATGGAGTTTGATCAAAAACCAACTGATACAAGGTTTTACCCTTTTCTTTAACACGTCGGTATTTGGTAATTTTAATCGGACATTCCAACTGGGTATAACCAACAAATACTGTAGGATTCGATACTCCTAATTCAACCCAATCATCGGTATCAACAGCTGCGGCGGCGCGGCTTCGAGCTTTTTGCTTTTCCAATTCCTGATTAAAAACCTCCATATCAACCATACGATGAATTTCCCGGGCCATCAACTGAGTTAAATCTATTGGGAAACCGTACGTATCAAATAGTTCGAATGCAAACTTTCCATCTATTGTTCCTTGGTTTTCTCGAATATAATCATTGAAACGTAAAATTCCATTTCCTAAGGTTCTTAAAAAGCCTTGCTCTTCTTCACGAATAACCTTAACAATTAAATCTTGCTGGGCAGTAAGTTCCGGAAAATAATCGCCCATGGTTTGTCCTAACACCGGAACAAGTTCACAAAGGAAAGGCTCTTTAAACCCCAGAAAACTATATCCATAGCGAACAGCACGACGCAAAATACGGCGAATCACATAACCGGCCTTGTTATTGCTAGGCAATTGACCGTCGGCAATAGCAAATGATATAGTTCGGATATGGTCAGAAATTACCCGGGTAGCAATGTCCGATTTAGAATCACTTCCTGTGTAAGCCATTCCCGACTTTTGAACTATAGCTTGGATAAGGGGCTGAAACACATCCGTATCATAATTCGACTGTTTGCCTTGCAGGGTGCGAACTAAACGTTCAAAACCCATCCCTGTATCCACATGCTGGGCAGGCAACTTTTCCAAACTTCCATCGGCTTTGCGGTTGAATTCCATAAACACATTGTTCCAGATTTCCATCACAGAACCGGTGTCATCATTGTTTACCAGGTCATGTGCATCATTATTGCCGTGTGGCCGAGTATCGAAATGGATTTCGGTACAAGGTCCGCAAGGCCCCATATCGCCCATTTCCCAAAAGTTATCCTTCTTATTACCTTTTAAAATTCGATCTTCCGACACCCATTTTTTCCATTCGTCGTAGCTTTCCTGGTCAAATGCCAAACCTTCCTTTTCATCTCCCTCAAAAACAGTCACATACAGACGCTCCTTAGGCAATTTATACACCTCCGTAAGCAATTCCCAGCTCCAGGCTATAGCTTCCTTCTTAAAATAATCGCCAAACGACCAGTTACCTAGCATCTCGAACATAGTATGGTGATAGGTATCTACGCCCACCTCTTCCAAGTCGTTGTGTTTACCGCTTACACGCAGGCATTTCTGGCTATTGGCAATACGTGGAAATTTCACCGGTGAGTTTCCAAGAAAAATATCCTTGAACTGATTCATCCCCGCATTGGTAAACATCAGGGTTGGGTCATTTTTAACGACCATTGGGGCGGAGGGCACAATTTCATGTCCTTTGCTGCGAAAAAATTCAAGGAAAGTACGGCGAATCTCTTGGTTAGTCATAGTCCGATTTTGGGAGGGCGAAATTAGTAAGGAAGCGGGAATGTTGGGTACTTAATCCAAAAAATCCGGAAATTTGACCGGGCTTTTAATTTTTATTTGGCGGGTCCCGTTTCGCTACTAACATTTACTCCGAAAAACTAACAGATATGCAAGGCGAAACGGTCGCGCTATCGCCCATACTCCTCCGGCCCGCTCCATTGCATTTCGCGTTCCGTGCGGGGTATTTGGCTCTATCGCTACCCGAGGTGCAACTCCCAAACTTTGGCAAATGTGAATAACTTCGAAAATCACCTAACTTTCCAATCTGATTTTTTATTTTTTTTATAATGACGGTTTAAACCGTCATATATAAAAGCGAGAAAATCATGAAATTTCAAGCACAGGTATCACATATCGATTGTCTTTATCAATACAAATAATCTAATCCCTTTTGTATCAACTTCTATGCTTTTTAAAGCAATTAAATTTACAAAAAACATGTAAAAACTGTTTTAGATTTATACAAAAAATCTAAATTGTGTCTCAATAATCTTATTTACTACTTTAGAACCAAACTACAATTAAAAATGTTCCGGTTCTGTTTACTTTTCTTCTTCAGTTATCCATTTATCGCCCTGGGTAATTTTGGATTGGATTTCCATTCACAATCTATCTATTTAAAAAATGCAATTCCATTACCGGGCGGGAATACCCAATTGATTCTTGAGAACAATTCAACCATCTGTTTGGCCAAAATAAATCAAAATGGCGCTTTACTTGATTATAAAACCTACAATTTCTCCTATCCCTTAAGAAATTTAGGTAAACTAAACTTCAATTATCAGCATATTTACTTATTGGAATCCGTGCGGATAAATAACAAGGATTATACTTGTATATTGAAAATTGACACCTCTGGCCTTCTTTTACAATCTGCCATTTTCAAGGATTCAACAGGCACCTCTACAACTTTTCAAAATACCCGATTATCAAATTCAGGCGAACCTTATTTAACTATTAAAAAGTCCAATTTAACCTATTGCCTAAAACTTGACACCAACCTGAATATTTACTCTTCCCATTGCTTTCAATCCCTTCTTTTTGCCGACTTTCTCCCTTCCGGTGAACTATTCTTCGGTAAATCTTATGCAGGTTTCATTCCAATATTCCAAACTTTTTCCAACTATGGTACGGATGTTTTCAAAATGGATTTATCCAGTAATATCAGCTACTTCAATTCCTACATAAGCCAGGAATTTATCCCCAACCAAGACGATCAAAAATTGGAAATAAAATCGATTTTCCCAAAATCGGCAAACGAATTTCTTTTTGTTGTTTGCTTTCCTTATCCATATGGAATTATGCTTGATGACGTTCCCCAATTTACGTTTATCGTTACTGATACCATAGGTCAGATCAGAAATATTCCACCTTATATTAGGTCTGCCGAACCTCATCCCTTCAAATCATCCAATGGTGAACTGTATTCATATAACAATGGCTTTCAACATTTCACCATAGTTCCTGACAATCTTGTAAGATTTGACTCCCTATTTCATCCCAATTTATCACTATCCTGGCAAATAACGGGAGCATCCTACCTTGCACAATTAAATCCAAACCATTTCGACACCATAAACAACCAACTATTTCACACCAAATCGCTTCAATTTCTTTCTTACAACAATCTTGATTCCATTTCCAATTCATGCTATTATTCTACCAATAATCTTTACCCAGATACCTTACCAATTTTTGAGGATCAGCGAAATCCAACTTTTCCGGTACTACTTGCACAAACATTAGTTTCAGACACCCTGGCATTTCTGCCGGATACCCTGGCCCCGAATTGGTCTGTTTGCAAGTGTATTCGTGGCTCAACCGGACCTAACTTGGATTTTGATTATTGTACTTTTCAGGATAGTATCTTTTTACAGATTACCCCACAGGACTCCGTTTTTGCTAATTACGATTCGGTAAAATGGATAATTGGTTCTACAGAAATTGATGATTTTTCCCAACTGAACTTAGCTTATACTTCTGCCAATTCTTCCATTACATTAAAAGCCTGGAATGCTTGCGGTGAAAGAACAATTATCAAGGCAATTTACCTTGATTCAACAGAAATGGTTCAATTTTCAGATACCCTTCTTTGTCCTAATCAATCAGCAACGCTTCAACCTGAAAACTTCCATTCCCAGGTGAATTGGTATAAGGACGGCCAATTTATTGCCACAGGAAATTCAATTTTGGCAAGTAGCCCGGGCAATTATTCATACACCTATCCAACTGGGGCTAATTGTTACCAATCTTCCTTACCAATAAGAATTGAAGCTGCCCAACCCTTTTCCCCTGATTTGAAATTTTGCACCAGCCAAAACCAACTGACTGCCAACCTATTATTCAATATTCCAAACCCAATTTACGACTCCTTGATTTGGCAGGTTGGTGGTATTTCATTCACAGATTCATTGGCAATCCATTCCCAATTAAGCGATTCCTTGTTTCTAACTATCTGGAGTGCCTGCCAGAACTTTCATTTTGCCGAAAAACTAATTCCTGACTCCACAGAAACTATTTTGGCTACTGCACCAACTCTTTGTGATTCCAATGATGTTATTTATTTATACCCATCCAATCCTCATTATCCACTGCATTGGATTTTAAATGGAGCAATAATTGATTCAACCAATTTATCAATTGAAATCAACCAACCCGGCCTATATTCCTATAGTTATTGGCTGGACAGCAATTGTTTGCACCATTCCCAACCATTTGAAATCGTTCAATCCAACAGCCAAGCAACCCTGGTCTACGATTCGCTTCAAGGTATTTTATTAGCCAACCCGGCCCTAAACTCCATCATTTGGAAAGATGAATTTGGCAATTTTGTTGGCACAGGACCATCCTTTCAACCCATAACTTCTGGAACCTATACCTATGAAGCAGTTGATAGCCTAAGTTGTACTATTTACGCTGCAACCATAACAATATCGTTGGAAATAGTTGGAATAGACAAAAGTTTAAACCTTAATAATTTCTACATCAAGAACATGTACAATATGCTTGGCGAAAAGCTTCAAAATTCAAAGGAAGCTTTTCCATTTCCAGATTTATCCGATGGAGTTTACATTATTCAACTGACAAACCAGGCTAATTCATCCCAACTAATCCAAAAAATCATTGTACTTCAGGGGGTGGCATACATAAGTAAGGAATAAAATGCCAATGAAATCCTATGATTTGAGTAGATTTTTTATTTGGCGGGTCCCGTTTCGCCATTAACATTTATTCCGAAAACCCAACAGATGTGCAAGGCGAAACGGTCGCGCTATCGCCCATACTCCTCCGGCCCGCTACATTGCATTTCGCGTTCCGTGCGGGGTATTTGGCTCTATCGCTACCCGGGGTGCAACTCCCAAACTTTGGCAAATGTGAATAACTTCGAAAATCACCTAACTTTCCAAATTGATTTTTTATTTTTTTTATAATGACGGTTTAAACCGTCATATATAAAAGCGGAAAAAAAACTTTGCAGGCACTCTCCCCGGGTAGGGATAGTAGTGGATAGCCCACAGGGATGCGGAGGTACGGAGCAGACCGAGGACTAGGAACGGATAGCCCGACCGGCCGCCTTTCCCATCGACCATACTTATGCACAATAGTCCGGGCGGCCGGGACCCGCCAAATAAAAATCCCCTTCTACACCAATGCATAAAAGGGGATTTCTTTGTTTTGATTTCTATTTCTAAGCCTTTTTCTTCGGTTCTTCCGGCATGGTATCCATCAAATTATTCAAAGCCATCATTTCTTTCATGGTTTTTTGCATGCCCTCGGTGGAACCATCCAGGAATATGACATTGCCTTTTCCATATTCGGCGAAATTTTTAATCGCCTCGGTCCACATGCTAAACAAAATCACAGAAGTATCCATGTTGGCCTGCTGAATTTCACGAGCTGCACTGCTCATACCTTTGGCAACCTCTTCCCGGAATAAAGCAACACCCTGCCCACGCAATTGAGCAGCTTCGCGCTCTGCCTGTGCTGCAATTTTTATGGCATTACCCTCCGCCTCTGCAGCTTTTGTTTTGGTAATTAACAAAGCCTGACCTTCATTTTCTGCAGCAGCCTTCATATTGTTTGACGCCACTACCTGGGCCATGCTGCGCACTATAATATCATCAAAAGTAATGTCATTCATTTGTAAATCAATAAGATGATAACCCCAACTTTCCAATGACTCATCTACCTTCTCCTTAACATCATCAACAATTTCCCGACGCAATGAAAGAATTTCGGCTTGCTTCTTAGTGGCTACAAATCCACGAATACTTCCTTCCACCGTACGAATTAACGCTTGCATTAAATTCCGTTCATCCACAAATTTAAAGGCTACATTTTTTATGGTTTCTTCATCCTGATTAACCACAGCATAAAGAAGCATCGCTTTAAAATTCACATTTGCCTGATCACTCGTAATGGCCTGAAACTCCAGCTCCACCGAACGATTTTGAATGGAAATTCGCTTATAAACCATTTCAAAAAATGGAATCTTAAAATTCAACCCCGGCCCCAATATCCGCTGGTATTTCCCAAAAATGGTAATTACCGCAATAGTGCCTTGCTGAACAGTTACAAAAGAAAGGAAGAGTATTCCTACCAAAAAAACTAATACTATTAAAGCTACAATCATGGTTTGTCAAATTAATATCCAAAAGTACATTGGCCAAACATAAGTTTTACAAGTTTCTTAAATGAAATTCAGGCAATTATAAAAACTCAAAAATAAATTAGTAAGAAATTAAACTTTTTACGGAACAATTGGCCTAAGGAATAGGTTGAATAACTAACTTAGGCAAGGCGTATGAGGAATTTCTATTGGGTATTTTTGAGTTGCTTTTGGGGACTTCTTTGCATCCCATCAACTATTCTTTGCCAGGTTACCAGAATATCCGGTCAAATCATTGATGGTAAAACAAAAGAACCTCTGCCATTTGTAAATATAATCTTGCAGGGAACTACCATCGGAACCCATACTGATATGGAAGGTAATTACCTAATTGAAACCTCCTTCCCAACCGACACCATCATCGCTTCTTTTATTGGATACACAACCCAAAAAAAGGCGATTCGGAAAGGGGTTAAACAAACCATTCCGTTTGAATTTTCGGCAACCAACACCCAATTGATGGAAGTAGTGGTTAAACCGGGAGAAGACCCTGCTGAACTTTTATTGCGAAAAATACTGGCCAATAAATCCAAAAACTCCAAGGATAACAGCCCTTATTACCAATTTACCTGCTACAATAAAATTGAAATCGACCTCAACAACTTCAAAACAGAAAAACTCAAAAAAAATCCATTCTTTAAACCCTTTGGGTTTGTATTTGATAATGTGGATACCTCTAAACTAAATGGTAAAATTTATTTGCCCGCTATCCTGAGCGAAACAGTTTCGGAGGTTTACCACCGTAGCTCACCCAAAGCCGAACGAGAAATCATTAAGGCAACCAGAGTTTCCGGTACTTCTAGTAAAAGCATTTCTCAGTTTTCCGGGAATCTGTACCAAGAACTTTATATTTATGACAATTATCTCAAGGTTTTTGGAAAATCAACCATTAGTCCTATTTCAGACATAGGAAGATACTATTACAAATACTACTTAACCGATAGCATGGTAATTGACGGTCGTTGGTGTTACAAACTTCTGTTTTCATCTCGTCGAAAAATGGAACCAACCTTTTTGGGTCATCTATGGATTGCCGATTCCAGTTTCGCCGTGGCAAAAGTGGAAATGAAGCTATCTCCGGATGTAAACATCAATTGGATTTATGACTTTATGCTGGAACAAACCTACTCCAATCCGGATGGACAACATTGGTTGCTTACCAAAGAAAAACTGCAGGTTGATATGAACAGCGGAACCTTCAAAACAGGGGCATTTGCAACTAAATCATCCTATTTCACCAATTTTGTTTTTGACAAAACCCAAAAGGATGCCTTTTACTCAAAAGCTGAAAACATTGAATTTACGGATAGCGCCAATATACAAACTAAAGAATTTTGGGACGAAAACCGACCGGAACAGCTTTCTCAGAAAGAACAAAGAATTTATACCAATACGGATAGCGTTCAAAAAATGCCGGCCTATAAACGAATCTTTACCTTTTTCAATGCCTTGTCAACAGGTTATGTTACCCTCGGCCCGGTTGAGTGGGGACCCTACTATACAACCTATAGCTTTAATCAAATTGAAGGTAGTAGAATTAAATTAGGCCTTAGAACAAGTAATAAGGTTAGTAAAAGATTCGAATTATCAGGATCCATAGCATACGGATTCAAGGATGAACGTATTAAATACTCAGTGGGTGGGAAATTCTTCTTTTCTAAAAAACCCCGTAACCATATTGCCTTGTACTACAAAGATGATATGGAACAAATGGGACAAAGCCAAAATGCATTTAGGGAAGACAACCTGGTAAACTCCCTTTTCCGAAGAAGGCCATTTAACCGATTAACCTATATCAAGGAGTTGAGAACCTATTATGAAATTGATTGGTTTCAAGGCTTTTCAACGCAACTTGCTTTGTATCATCGAGAGGTTGAACCAACCTCTGTAATAAAATTTGAATATTCGGAATTACCATTACCAACCAATTCCCTTGTCACCACCGATTTACGATTGAAGTTCCGATTTGCTTATCGGGAAAAATACCTGGCAGGTGAAATGACCCGAGTTTCATTGGGAACCAAATATCCGGTAGTTCAAATTCAATATATTAAAGGTTTCAAAGGGTTATGGAATGGACAATTTAATTACGATCGCCTTATACTAGGTATTAATCAATGGTTTAAAGTTGGACCAATAGGTTGGAGCGAATATCAAATTCAGGCTTCTCAAATTTGGGGCAAACTTCCCTATCCACTCTTAGGACTTCATCAAGGAAATGAAGCCTATAGCTACGACGATTTCGCTTTTAACATGATGAATTATTTTGAGTTCGTAAGTGATAAATACGCCAGCGGATATTATGCCCATCATTTTAATGGTTTCTTCTTAAACAGAATACCCCTTATTCGAAAATTAAAATGGAGAGAACTGGTCACCTTCCGGGGTTTAATCGGTTCATTGAGCGAATCCAATAGAAATGTAATGGTTTTTCCGGATGGACTTCAATGGCTAACCAAACCTTATGCTGAAGCAGGCTTTGGAATCGAAAATATTTTTCAGTTCATTCGGGTGGATTTCTTGTGGAGACTCTCCTACCTCAACAATCCTAATATCCAAAAATTTGGTGTTCGATTTAGCTTACGGTTTAATCTGTAATACCCAATCAAAAGAATTGAGCGCAAAGAATGCTTAGGAAATAAAGTCAATTTCAACCTTCCTTTTGAAGCCATTTCTGGGTTTATACAGGCAAGGAACAGCTTAAAGCTAAATTCTGCATTAGAAATCATAAAGAAACTTTCAAATGCAATAAAGACGAGGGCTTCAAGTTAATTTTCGATTGTAGAAATAGTGAACTATTTTGAAGTCAAAAATTGCACTAAAACCCTTGTTTTAGAAACAGTTGGAAGTTGTAATAGATTTCCAAAACCAATGTTATTTGAAAAATAGTCCAAAAAACTCGTTTGAAAATTACAGTAGTGAATGCCGATACAAAAGCAGTTTAGGCCAATTTGTGCCAAGCATCATTGGACTATTTCAGATTTGCAATCGGTATAATGCAGAATTTTGGTTAAAATACAAAAATTCAGTTGAGATTCTCCGGTTGAAAATGTATCCCTTGCAAAATCCTAATGGATACCAAAACCGGTTGGGTTAGAAAGTTCACAATGAGGTTGCACCTCGGGCAACGATAGAGGCAAGTAGCTCCAAGCCAACGCAGCGTTTAGCGGAGTGGGCTTGGACTACAGCCGATAGCGTGACCCGAACGCCCGGGCAAGTTGTTTGGAGTATAGCAAAAAGAAGGTTGGGCGGAGGGGGCCCGCATAAAAGGAATTAAAAAAATAATCGATTAGCTATAATTACCCGTTCAGCGAATCACCTTTAGAATATCCTATGTTTAAAGGTATCAAGGGTAAGAATGGTTACGACATGACGATGGCCAAACTAAGGCTGAGCAACTTGTCCTGCTTCCAAAATATCGCGCTGGGTTAAAGGAATACCCTTATCCAACTTAATTTGCAATTTTAAAAAGTTTTCGGCTCTTGTCTGATCATTCAATTTTAGCAGCAATCCGGGCAATTTGGCATGAGAATAAATAAAATTGGGATCTATCATTAAGGCTCTAAAATATTCATCAGCGGCTTGGGTTAAATAGCCTAAATCTTCCAAACACCTAGCCAGGTTATGATGTGTTTGCGGATATACATCATACAATTCTATTGCCTTCTGATAATACGAAATTGCTGATTGACAATCCTTTTTATCTGCTAAAACCATTGCGAGGTTATTGTACATCCTGGCACTTTTCTTTGTATATTTTATCTCATTTCTGTAAAATTTTTCGGGATCCGACCATTCCTTATTTCGTGCAAACACTTGAACTGAATACAAAAACAAAACAGGAACCAAGGCAATTGGAGCCCAGGTAAATTTCCCAATTAATACTTGAATTCCATAAACCAAAAGAAAGCACAAACCAATTTGCGGCAAATAAAGCCAGTGTTCTAAATACATTGAATTCAAAGGAATAAGTCCACTAACCGGAGCAATGGTAATAAAAAACCAAAAAAATGAAAACAAAGGAATATAAACTCCACTCCTGGCCTTCCAAATGGACCAACCACTCCAAGTGCCAATTATCAGGATAGAAAGTACCGATTGTGGTCTGGAAAAATCAGTATAGGCGGTATAAGGGGTTTCATAGTGCAAATGAAAGGGGGCAAAAAACATCTTTAAATATTCGGGAAACACATGAAGGAAAGTAATAATGCGAACACTTAAGCTTTCGTTATAAATATTCTCCTGATTACTAAGTCCGAAACTCCCGGTGAAATTTAATACCGTCATTTTCAAATAAACAAAACCTAAACCCAGGCCCAATGCCAGAACAGGCAATACCCGATGCAAGGTTCCGATTGGACTTCCTTCCTTCCATTTCAAGCCCAAAATCAAAAAACAGATTGGTCCTACTATCACCCCATTTTCTTTAGACAACAAGGCCAATACTGCCCCAATTACGAAAACAACGACTAGGACAACCCTTGATAGAATGGTTTTTGTGTCAAATATACCTGCAAAAGCAACCAAACTTAGTAAAACAAAAAAAGCAGATAGTGGTTCGGACAAACCGGAAATATAACTAATGGCTTGGGTCTGCAAGGGGTGAAATAGAAACAAAATGGACACGGCAAAATTCACACCTGTCAACTGCGGGAACAACAATCCTAGAAAAACAAACAATAAAAACCCATTTAAACTATGAAAAATCACATTCCACATATGGAAAGCCCAGGTTTGAGAACCTGCAATTTTGTAACTTAATACATATAGCGTTTGCTGTAAAGGCCGATAGAAATTGTCGTTTAGCCCACTCCCTTGTGTAATACCGGAGGAAAAAATGGCACGAAGATTTCCAGATTTTACAAATTGATTGTTTTCAATAAAGGTGTTATCATCAAAAATGAATTTCCCATTCAACACATTGGAATAAAGTAAAAATCCTAAACTAAAAAAAACCAATAAACTAATCCATTTATTGGTGTATAGTGGGAGAAGGAATCGGCTTAAATTCATGTGATCCAAAACTTTGAACAAGGCTATGCAAATATCATGTAGGTTTGCAAACTCAAATATTAATCTATACACATCACACTATGGAAAAGCCACTTGTAGGAATTATTATGGGAAGCAAAAGTGATTTAAGCGTTATGCAGGCTGCAGCTGATATCCTGAAGGATTTAGGCATCAACCATGAGGTGAAAACGGTTTCAGCCCATCGCACTCCGGAATTAATGTTTGAATATGCTAAATCAGCTCGGCCCAGAGGCTTGAAAGTCATCATTGCTGGGGCTGGTGGAGCGGCTCATCTTCCCGGAATGGTTGCCTCTTTAACTACCTTACCGGTAATTGGCGTTCCGGTTAAATCATCCAATTCAATCGATGGATGGGATAGCATTTTATCTATTCTACAAATGCCTAATGGCGTTCCGGTTGCCACGGTTGCACTTAATGCAGCACAAAATGCAGGTATTTTGGCGGCCCAAATTATTGGAAGCAGCCATCCTGAAATCGCTGAAAAACTAGACCTTTTTAAACAAAACTTAAAGGAAAAAGTATTGAATTCCTAAGCAGCCTTATTGTTGTTAATTTTTACATGAGAGGCTATCTTCTCAAACAATTGTTCAGGCTTATAAGGCTTGGGTAAAAAATCAGTTGCGCCTATCTCTAAAATCTTTTCTCTGGTATCATTAAATGCATCCGCAGTTAGGGCGATAATGGGCACATCATGATCTAAAACCTTGGAATTTGGATCCCGAATTAGTCGAGTAGCCTCATATCCATCCATTTCAGGCATTTGTAAGTCCATTAATACTAAATTAAATTCAGTATTGTTCAATATTTCAATAGCTTCAATTCCATTATTGGCCACGGTAACCATGGTTTTCCATTTGGCAAGCATTTGCTTGGCCACAATTTGGTTCATTTTATTATCTTCTACCAATAAAATATGCAATCCTTCAAACTCCGAAACAGTGATTAGGTTAGCATGTGTTTCATTTTCCAAAACCTGATTTTGAACCACTTCATATACCAATTGGATGGTAAAGGTGGTTCCAACTCCTTCCTCACTTTCAACTTGAATCGTTCCTCCCTGCATCTCTACCAAACGCTTGGTAATGGACAGGCCTAAACCTGTACCTCCATATTTTCTGGTATTATCGAGCTTTGCTTGTGTAAAACTCTCAAAAACCGATTCCAATTTATTCTGCGGTATCCCAATTCCGGTATCTTTTACTTGAATTTCGAGTAATAATTTTCCATCCCAAATTTTCAAAGCCTTCCCAATAATTTCAACTCGTCCATTCTCTGTAAATTTAACTGCATTCCCTACCAAATTAGTTAATACTTGGTTTAAGCGGTAAGGGTCTCCTTTGAGCACTTTTGGAATACTTTCATCTAACTTAACGGAGAGAGACAGTCCTCTTTTCTTAGCCTGGATCGACAAAGTTTTATCCAGGTGTTTGAAAATGCTATTGGGTAGAAAATCAATTTTTTCAAATAGTATTTTCCCCGCCTCCATTTTGGAAAAATCAAGAATATCATTGATAATCACCAACAGATTCTCGCCCGAATTTCGAATGTAATTAAGGTTTTCCAATACATCTGCAGGCAATTGTTCTTTAACCAACATCTCCGAAATACCAATAATAGCATTCATTGGGGTTCGAATCTCATGGCTCATATTGCTCAAAAACTGCGATTTTACCTGTGCTGCGGCCAAGGCATCATCTTTGGCTTTAGTCAATTCCCTTTCATTCCTTTCTAAATTATCTCTCATGGTCACCAAACTATGACCAAGTATATCCACTTCACTTAATGGCGAAAATTCAGCATTGTACTCTCTGTTACCAATTTTTTCTGCAAATACCGCAGTTTTCCTGAGTGATTCTGTCAGGATATTTACCGCCCGAATCATTTCACCAATCTCATCTTCCCTGGATGTATCATTTAACTTCTGTAAATTACCCTTTCCTAATTCCAAAACGATGGACCGAATTTCATTAATTGGCTTGGTAATCAAATTGGCAAAAAATCCGGAGAACAGCAAACTTACAACCACAAATAAGGCAACCAATAACAGAATCATCATCTTAAGATTCTGGTTTGATTTCTGAAGAATCTCTTCCCCATCCATTTTCTCCTTATTCAACATATTTTCCAAAATAGCCAAATCGTCCTTTAATTGAGCCGAAATTGGTATTACATTCTCTTCTATGGCACTTTCACAAATAAACTTTTTTAACGGATCATCATAGTGTTCAAACTTATCTAACTCATTCATTATCTGCTTCTCTACAGATATAAGTTCTTCATAATCCTTCAAGGTTTTGTTTAATTGATCTATCTCTTTTGGATTTTTCCAGTAATAACTCAAATCCTTCAGAATACTCTTTAATTTAGGGTAATCCTTGGAAATCAACTTTCTTAAAGCCTGCTTATCTGCTTCGTTCGATCGCAAATAAACCCAATTCGTTGTATACATCTTCGAATTGGTAATCAATAAGTTAAACTCCTGAACCTTGTTTATGGATGGATCTATTTTCTCGGAAATAGTCTGCCTAATTTCGGTATTCTGTCTTAAGGTATGGGCAATTATTCCGGCAGTAATAATAAACAGAATGATTAGGGCCAAATATCCTAATAAAACCAACCGGTTAATACCGGGCTTTAGAATGTTTGATGAAAACATTAGTATTTCCTAATCAATTTTGATATTTCTAACGAAAACCATTGACTAAGGTTCTAATTTTATTGCCATATTCAAATTCTCCAAATAAGCTATTCCATCGTTACCTCAACATTTAAGAATAGCAGCAAGTTCAAATTTCCATGAAAAGACTTACCTCTTATCTTATGTCTTTCCTTTAGTTTTTACTCCCTGATTTAACCAAAAATCTAATTTCCTTCTTCGGGCTTATAAATAGTAGGCGGGCCCCCTCAGCCCAACTAATTACTTGCAAATTCTAAAATACCGTAAATGGGCTTTCGGGTCACGCTATCGGCTGTAGTCCAAGCCCACTCCGCTAAACGCTGCGTGGGCTTGGAGCTACTTGCCTCTATCGTCAGTTTGTCTAAAAACCACCTTTAGACGCCATTTTTCGTTTAATATCCTTCAAAATGGTTCGATTTAAGAGCATCTAATTTGAAAAATATAACATTCGACT
>JAIBAJ010000074.1 GCA_019695265.1 Bacteroidia bacterium
AGAAATGCACTACCCGTTAGAGAGAATCGTTCTTTTGAAAGAAGGGTCAAAAATAGACATTCTAGAAGCAAACATAAAACCTTTACTAACTATAAACCAACTTATTAAACCTTAACTTAATGACATTGCCCCTCTGCCCTTCCTTCAATTGGCACAGCTCCAGGCATGTTGCAACGGGCATTCGGGTCACGCTATCGGCTGTAGTCCTCGTTGCACTTGGCTAGCGCCGCGTGCTCCTGTGGGCTACTTGCCTCTATCGTTGCCCGGCCCCAACCCCAAGCTACCGCAATTCAAACCCAACATCATCACTAAAAAAAATGAAAATTAGAATTAACACATTGTTGTAAAGGCTTCCTAGGATTAGAGAAACTTTTCCATCTATTTCAACCGGCTTATTTAGTTCCAACTAGGTGCTTTTTCGCTTAACCTAACTATATTTTTTCTGCTTCAGTAATTTGCTAATCCGTCTTTTGTTTTGTTGTTGCAACAAGGTAGGATACAAATTCATGGCCAGATTTATAAAAAGGATACAGAACCCAAAGGCCCATTCTGAGTTATAGAACTTAAACAAAGTAAATAAGCAAACAAAAACAAAGGCAATTAAATGTTCCAACTCTGCCTTTGTCATCCGGTTTCGGATATCCATCAGCATTGCTTGATCTATTTTTCCATTCACTTGCAGTGTTGGATTCAGAAACCGAAAGGGGGTATTCTTCACTATCCATTTTACAATTCCAACACCAATTAACCGATTCCACTTTTCATCGGGCAAAAAGTTAAGACCTTCTAATCTATTTGTGAAATATGCCGATTTCTGTATGAGTACATACACCATCATGCCTACCAGGAAGGAAATAAACACGATGGAAATGCTGAAGCTTAAGTATTTAATAATCATAGAGGAAAGTTTATAATCACCATTAATCAGCCTAAAGATCTAATTACAAATCAAATGAATTTCCTGTTTTCATAATGACCGAAAACCTGATTTGTAATACCATTTTTATTGGAGAAAAAGACCAAACCTATTTTGAAAATTACAGATTTGAAATCGATACTCTTATCAATAAGGTAAACATACCAAAAAAATGGGTTTGGAAAAATCCAAACCCATTTACCAGATCGAAAAAAGCAGATTAATTGCTAACTTTACTATGGTTGATAGAGTAAGTGAAGTAAATTAATACTCCTACAAACATCCAACCTAATGCACTAGCTAAAGTGGTAAGGTTAAGAGACAAAATCATACCAATACAAACCAAAGCTCCTAAAATAGGAACCAAAGGAACTAATGGTGTTTTAAACGGACGATGAATATCAGGAGAAGATTTCCGCATAATAATTATTCCAATACAAACCAATACAAAAGCTAGCAAAGTGCCAAAGCTGGTTAAATCGCCTGCTAAATTCCCGGGAACAAAACCGGCAAACAAACCTACAAATACAAACAAAATAACATTGGATTTATAGGGTGTTCTAAACTTAGGATGCAATTCCGAAAACATAGCTGGTAACAAACCATCATTACTCATGGAATAAAATACCCTGGCCTGTCCCATCAACATCACTAAAATAACCGACGAAAATCCGGCCAAAATTGCAACATTAATCCAATTACCCAACCAGGCATAATCAGTCATATAGGTTTTAATGGCATAAGTGACCGACGCTTCTTTTCCGGCTTCCGGTTTAATAAAATCGGTAAAAGGTGCAACACCGGTTAATACATGAGCAAACAATACGTACAAAATGGTACAAACCACGAGCGATCCTAAAATTCCAATTGGCATATCACGTTTCGGATTTTTTGCTTCCTGTGCAGCGGTGCTAACAGCATCAAAACCAATAAAGGCAAAAAATACAACAGCAGCTCCTCTGAAAATACCTCCCCACCCATGGTTCCAGAAATTGTTATAATCATGGTACTCCGGCAAACCGTTGGAATTGGTGCCTATTGCAATTTTACCTCCATTCTCTATGGCTGATGGATCAAGGATATAAGGTAAATGATTGGCAGGAACAATGTAATTCCAACCAACGATAATAAATACAATCACAATTGCCACTTTAATAAAAACTATAATGGCATTAATTAAGGCACTTTCCTGAGTACCCCGAATAAGTAAAACCGTTAGGGCCAACAATATAAACAAGGCAGGCAAATTCACATAACCCGGCGTAGCATCCCAGGGAGAATGACACCATTCGGGCGGTATTTCATGTGCCTTACCCAATAAATTATTCAAATACTCACTCCAAGCAATCGACACTGTTGCAGCACCCAAAGCATATTCCAAAATTAGCGCCCAACCTATTACCCAGGCTACCAACTCACCCATAGTGGCATAAGCATACGTATAAGCACTGCCGGCAATAGGTATCATACTGGCAAATTCAGCATAACACAATCCGGCAAAAGCACAACCCAAGGCAGCAACCAAAAATGAAATAGTAACAGCATTACCGGCATGTTGACCGGAGGCAGCAGCCGTACGAACAAAAAGTCCGGCACCAATAATGGCGCCAATACCCAAAGCTACCAGATTTCCGGCACCAAGTGTACGTTTAAGACCATGCTCACCTTGGGAATGTCCAAGGATTTGTTCAAGAGATTTTTTCGCAAAATATTGAGCCATGTATAGTTTAAATGTAGATAAGTGGTAAAAATAGACAAATGTTGGATAAAGCCAAATCAATTCAATTCAAGTAAACAAAAAAGCCCCCGATTTTTCGAGGGCTTTCCTAAAAATGATTTTGTTTACTTCTTCAACAGCTTATCACCACCTCCAAATTCAATTACTACCGGAGTAGCAACAAAAATGGAAGAGTAGGTTCCTACAATAACACCTATTAACATGGCAAAGGCAAATCCTTTAATGGTGTCACCACCAAACAAGAACAACACCAACAATACTAAGAAAGCGGTTAAAGAGGTAATTACCGTACGACTTAAAGTATTGTTACAAGCCTCGTTAATCGTTTCTTCAAGGCTGCGATTTTTCACAACACGCTCGTTAATGTATTCACGAATCCTGTCGAATACAATTACGGTATCGTTAATGGAGTAACCAATAACCGTCAAAATCGCCGCAATAAATCCTTGGTCAATTTCAAGTGTAAAAGGAACATATCCATGTAACAAAGTAAAGGCAGTTAATACCATTAATACGTCGTGCAGCAATGCAACAGTCGCTCCCAAGCCAAACTGCCATTTACGGAACCTAACCAAGATATAAAGGAAGATACCAATAATTGAAAACAATACAGCCCAAATAGCAGATACTTTAATATCATTCGCTACAGTTGGACCAACTTTTTGGGAAGTAAGTATTTCATATTTATTTCCGTTCAATTTATCCAAACCGGCTATTAATAGTTTCTCAACTTCACCATCTGCTGATTGTTGATCATCATCAATGCGGTAAGAAGTGATGATCTTCATGGTTTTATCACCTCCAAAGGATTTTACTTGTGGGGCAATATTGTCAAAAGAAGGCGCTAAAGTTTTTGCTAATTCTTCAGCTTGCACAACCTGATCAAATTTCACGGTATAAGAACGTCCACCTTTGAAATCAACTCCAAAAGTAAATCCACGAACAAACATGGAAACAACACCAACACCAATAATGGCCCAGGTTGCAAACAGGAACAAACGACGCTTTCCAACAAAATCAAAATTGGTACCCTGTAACACATTAGCACTCCAAGGCATTGAAAACTTAATGCTCATGTTACGTCCTAACATAGCTTCATAAATCAAACGAGAAATGAAGATAGAAGCAAACATGGAGCAACAAATACCAATTATCGTTGTAGTTGCGAAACCTTGAATAGGACCCGAACCGAAAATATACAAAATAATACCGGTCAATAAGGAAGTTAAGTTGGAGTCGATAATTGAAGCATAAGCATGAGAATAACCATCAGCAATAGCTAGTCTTAAACCGCTTCCTTTTCTAAGCTCTTCCCTGATACGTTCAAAAATAAGTACGTTAGCATCCACCGACACACCAATAATAAACACAATACCAGCAATACCAGGCAAGGTTAATACTGCACCCAAAGATGCTAATACACCAAAAATAAAGAAGATGTTTGCAACCAAAGCAATGTTGGCAACAAAACCGGCATTGTTATAATACAATACCATAAAAATAATAATCACCAAAATTGCCCCTATGAAAGAAAGAACACCTGAGTCAATGGATTCTTGACCCAAGGATGGACCAACAATCGCCTCTTCAACAATGCGGGCAGGAGCAGGAAGTTTACCGGCTTCCAATTTATTGGCCAAATCTTTTGCTTCTTCAACGGTAAAGCTTCCGGTAATTGACGAGCTACCCCCTGCAATTTCACCCTGAACCGTTGGATAGGAATAAACATAACCATCCAAAGTTATTGCAATGGATTTGCCAATATTCTCTCTGGTTAAACGTTTCCAAACCTCAGCTCCATCAGGGTGCATACGCATAGAAACTTCCGGCTTATTGTTGATTTGAGAAAGTTCCATACGGGCTGTTTTAATAGCGGATCCATCCAAAGGCGGTTGATCCTTTCCTTTTAAAGCAACCAATTGTAAAACTGTTTTATCTTTATCGTACGCTGTACCGGTCCAAGCAAACTTACAATCCCTCGGGAATTTTTGTTTTACTTGAGGCATAGCCAAGTATTTATTAACTTGGGCTGTATCACGAATTAAAACAAAACCCACTACAGGTCCGTCGGCAGCACGACGATCTTGTGTAAGTGCCGGAGATAATACACTAAAAAGAGGATTCTCTTTTCTAAGTTTTTCTTTATCCGCTTCACTCAAACCACCATTAGCAGTATCCTTTTTAGAAGAATCTACTGCACTACCTTTAGCAAGCAAAGGGTTCTTAGTGGAATCATCTTTGGACTTTTCAACTTTTTTCGCACCTGCATCGGCTGTTTTGGCAGTAGTTGTATCCTTGGAAGTTGAATCAGATTTGCCACCATCTAATACCAAACGAATAACATCGTTTGCTTCTTGTAATTTCTCAATAACCTCAACGTTATTATAAGTTTCCCAAAACTCCAATTGCGCTGTTCCTTGAAGAAGCTTACGAACCCTTTCCGGTTCTTTAACACCGGGTAGCTCAATCAAAATCCTACCTGATGTACCAAGCTGTTGAATATTGGGTTGAGTTACACCAAATTTATCAATACGAGTACGCAATACATTGAAAGATTGGTCAATGGCATTGTTGGCCTCGGTTCTCAAAATAGCAATCACATCTTCATTGGAACTTTGATTGGTTACTCCTTTGTCTTTCAAAGTATAACCAAAAATAGCCGGGGAGGCAAGGCGGGAATTCGAAGCCACTTCATTAAATGCCTTTCCAAACAAAGTAATGAAATCCTCTTGAGAAACTTTATGCCTTTCAGTTGCTAAAGCTAAAGCCCTGTTGAAATCCGGATCATTTGAATTGTTAGATAAAGAACGTAACAAATCAGGAATAGATACTTCCATGGTTACGTTCATACCGCCTTTAAGGTCAAGACCCAAAGGAAGTTCTTTCTCCTTACATTCACGATAAGTGTATTCCGTGATACCAAGGTTGTAAATAACCTGGCTTTGCATACTGTCAAGATATCTTTGCTCTTTTACTTGATCACCGTTTGCGTACTCTGCAGCATCCTTTTCCACGCTGTTGGTGAACCAAGAGAAGCTTAGTGTGTACAAACAAACTACGGCAAAAATGATAGCAAAAACTTGAATGGTGCCCTTTTGTTGCATGAGTGAAAATTAATCGATTATACCCTAATTTTTGAGGGTGCAAACCTACGTTTAATTCGCTTACAATTGACAAATTAAGGAATTTTGCCTAAAACCCGCGTCAATTAAGCTATGTAATCTTAATGTTTATTGGTTTAACCCCTTTTATTCAAAAAAATCAAGCGAAAATTAATAGGAATTCAAATACTGAAAAATTCAGCTTACCGAATTACCGAAACTGACCCTGTTTGGAAGTAATCATTGCCCACTTTTTTCCCTTCCCATTGATCGCTATCTGCAAACTTGGCTTCAATTTTCCACATATAGGATCCCAATTCCACCGCTTCCCCTTTATAGGTTCCATCCCAACCCTCCGCCGGACGCCCATTATCAAGTTTATCGGATGACCAAAGCAAGTTTCCCCATTTATCATATACCAAACAAGTATATTCCATTAATCCAACTCCTTTTGGCAAAAACAAACCGGTTTCTCCTTCACCTCCTTGAATCAATGCATTTGGAACCGATAGATTCTTAAACAATTCTACATAAATGGTTCTCGATGTATTTGCATAACACCCTTTATCACTCATTACCGTAAACTTAATCAGGTATTCTCCAAAATTACTGTATAGGTGATTAGGGTTCTGAACATTGGAGGAGTCACCATCCCCAAACGACCAAGACCACTGCACTCCATTCTGAGAATTATCCACAAAATGAACAATTCCGGCGTCTTCTTGCTGTCCTCCGGAAACCGAAAAATCTGCTATTGGAGGCTGGTAAACAACAATTGAAGCAGGAGCAAAAGCAGTATCTGAACAACCATCCAGCCTTGCAATAAGCATAACATCAAAAACTCCCGGATCATTAAAAATATGCATAGGTTCAAACTCTAAAGAGGTATCCCCATCACCAAAAATCCATAAATAATCAATAGCACCAATACTGGTATTGTCATAGGTCAAAATAACTGAATTACAAGCAGAATCACTACCGACGAATGAAGCTATTGGCATTTCACTCACCACATAGGTTGAACTAGTTGAATCGGTGCAACCAAAGGCATTGGAACCTACCAACTGAATGGTAAAGGTTCCAACAGAAGTATAAGAGGTTGAAGGGGTATTAATGGTTGAAACAAATCCATTCCCAAAATCCCAATTAACATTCGTTGTTCCAATTGTTGTATTTTCAAATTGAACAAGAGAAGGAGCACCACATCCTCCGGGTGCACTTTGTGTGAAGGTTATGTTAGGAGGCATAACTACCGTAATTCCAAATGTATCAGACAACCCTAAACAGCCATTAAAATCAGTTGCTACGGCAATTAATAAACTATCCTGAACAGGTGTCACCGTTATTAAGGTATCATTTAAACCTAATCCAGGCCAATTGTAGGAGTATATTCCATTGCCGCCACTGGCAGAAGCTTCCAATTGAACACTTCCTCCTAAACAAATGCTATCTGTGCCAGTAATTATAGTAACAACTTGTTGTGGTTGAGTTAAACTAAATATCACCGTATCTCTGCAACTATTGTCATCCATTACATAAAGCGTATAAGTACCTGCACCTAAATCATTTAATACAGAGGTTGGACTTTGAACTGTATCCAAAAAATAAGAATAGGGCTGAGTTCCACCTATAACAAAGGCCACGCCTGAACCATTGGTCGAACCAAAACAGGATGGATCATCAATTCCAAGCACCGACGCTTCTAAAGTATCGGGCTCTAAAACCGTGGCCCCTCCTTGCACAGTACAACCATTTGAATCTGTAACTACCACATTGTAATTTCCACCATCCAACTGTCCAATAATAGAATCCGTTCCTCCATTATCCCAAGCAAAAGTATAAGGCAAGGTTCCGCCCTCTGCATGCACCATCACCCTACCATTGTTATAACCATTACAAGTTAAATGTACGGTTGAAATGCTTGAAATTACTAATACAGGAGGGTTGTTGAGGAAAGTATCTGCTTGGGCCGAACATCCGTTGCTATCAACCAAGGTAACGGTGTAGGCGCCGGCTTCTAGTTGGATGGCAGACATTCCGGTTTGTCCATTGGTCCAAAATGCCGTATAACCGGGAGTTCCACCACCCGGCAATATCGTTATACTTCCGGAATTATCAAATGCACAAAGGGGATTATGCAACTCAGTAAACTGAATTTGAAGTTGGCTTGGACCACTAATACTATCATTTGTTGCCGCCTGACAACCGGCCGAATCCACCACAGCAACCACATGAAATCCGGGTACTAAATGCAATGCAGTATCCCCCGATTCTCCATTATCCCAAATAAATTGATATGGTGCTGTTCCTCCGGTGGCAATGGCATACCCTTGACCACTTGGCTCCTGAAAACAGTTTGCCGCACGGGTACCAATGATGGAAACAGAAACCGGTGAAGGTTGGGTAACTGAAAGTGAATCAGAACCGAAACAACCATTGGCATCGGTAACAACTATGGCAAAATCTCCGGCATACAAACTGTTGGCAACCGGACCAGATTCTCCATTGCTCCAAGCATAGGTATAAGGTGTACTACCTCCTAAAATGGTCATTCCGGCTGTAGCATTACTATCTCCAAAACAAAGTGCATTATGAATAACAAAAGAAGAAACTAAAATTGGGCTTGGTTCGAATATACTGGCAGAATCTATTTCAGAACACCCATTATTGTCTGTAACTGTTAAGGTAATTGTTCCTGCAGGAAGCCCCAAAGCAGTATCAGTAGTTTGTCCATCACCCCATAGTAAAGAATATGGAGGATTACCTCCTGCTGCCAAAGCAGAAATTCCACCATCCGACAATCCATTACAAGAAACCGAAAGCTGGTAAGGAAACTGTATGCTAATTGGGGTAGGTTGCGTTATAGATCCCGATGCCGACCCACTACAACCTAAAGCATCCGTAATTTCAACTGTATAAGATCCAACAGCCAGGTTAGTAGCAATTGCTGCAGTTTGACCATTAGACCATAGATAGGTATAACCTCCATTTCCTCCACTTGCTGTAACCTGAAGAGATCCGTTGGCAGCTCCATTACAACTGGCATTTGACACAACATTAACCAATCCAGCTACGGCAGTAGGTGTTCCAATTGTTGCAAAGGCCGAATCCATACAACCATTATTATCAGTTACCACAACCGTAGAAGAACCGGCACTTAAACCATTTGCGTTTGCTGTATTTTGTCCGTTGCTCCATTGATAAAAATAAGGAGATGTTCCTCCACTTGCCAAGGAGACTGCTGTACCATTGCTAGAACCTAAGCAACTTACATTGGTGGTTCCTGTTATATTTACATTCAGGTCTGGTGGTTGAACTATTGTTATGGAGGTAGAACCCGAACAGGTTTGTGCATCAGTAACGGTAACAGTCACTACCCCGGCAGGCAAATTGGTAGCTGTGCTGGTTAATTGTCCATTGCTCCAAGAATATGTAAAAGGTGCTTGACCATTTAATGTATTAACCGAGGCAGTGCCGGTTGATTGTCCAAAACAACTAACATCCGTTTTATTGGTTGACAAAGAAATACCCGGGGTATTTGATATAGTAACATTCGATGTGCTGGAACAACCAAAAAAGTCCGTGACCGTGACCGTATAAGATCCAGGAATTAATCCATTTACGCTTTGAGTTGTTTGCCCACCAGACCACAAAAAATCATAGGGTCCAATTCCTCCGGATGCAGTAGCACTGGCTGTTCCATTGTTCGTACTGTTGCAAGTTACATTCGTAAATGAAGCAATTCCCGCTACTACCTGAGTAGGTTGTGTAATGGTTATGGAGGCAGAATTTGTACATCCCCTGGCATCAGTTACAGTTACAGTATGAGCACCTGCGCTTAAATTATTGGCATTAATTGTCGACTGCCCATTATCCCAGGAGAAGGTGTATGGTGTTGTTCCTCCTGAAGCAATTGCATTAGCCGTTCCATTATTTAAACCAAAACAAGTAATATTGGTATGGCTTGAAATGGATATTGTTAAAGGTTGAGGCTGAGTTATATTTCCGGAAACAGATTTTGTACAACCATTCGCATCAGTAATTAAAACAGAAGTAGACGTAGCCGATTGGTTTGTTATTGAAGCAGTGTTTTGACCACCACCCCATAGATAGGTATAGGGAGAAATACCACCAGAAACTGAAACCGATGCCGAACCATTATTTCCACCGGCACAACTTACAGGGGAGGTAGTCAATGTAGCAGTTAAAGAACTTGGTTGTGTAATGGTGGCAGTATTACTTCCGGAACATCCACCATTATCGTTAATGGTTACCGTATAAGTACCGGCGGTCAAGTTACTAATTGAAGCGGTATTTTGACCGGAGCTCCACAATACTACAAAAGGAGGTGTTCCACTTTGAGGAAAAGCTGTCGCAGTTCCATTAGCACCTAGATTACAGGTTACATTGGTGCTGGAAACGTTCACTAAAAAAGTATTCGATTGGCTTATAGTAGCAGTTGCAAATGCTGTGCAACCGGCAGCATCAGTAACGGTAACTATGTAATTTGTGGAACTAAGACCTGTGGCGGTTGCAGAAGTTTGCACAGGTGTGGTATTCCAAGAATAAGAATACGGTTGAATCCCTCCAACACCAATGGCTGTTGCTGTGCCGTTAGTTCCTCCTCCACAATAAGTAGGGGTGGTTGCGGTTATGTTGGCTTGTAAACTAGAAACTGCACTAACTGTTCCGGTAGCAGTAGCATTGCATGAACCACCCGTACTTACAGTAACAGTATAAACTCCTGCACCTAAATTGGTAGCTGTTGGAGTTGTTTGAACCGGAGTTGTATTCCACGAATAAGTAACAGGAGTTGAAACTCCAGAAACGGTAGCTATGGCAGTTCCGGTATTGGAAGTACAAGCGCTATTTGTGGTTGAAACAGTAACCAAAGGACTAGCTAATACTGTCACATTTTGGGTGGAACTTGAAGAACAACCTCCTGCACTGGAAATGGTATGAGTTACGGTAAAATTTCCGGCTGTTGCGTAAGTATGAGAAGGATTTTCTTGGGTTGATGATGTTCCATCTCCAAATGTCCAGTTATGCGAAACACCTGATCCGGAGGCACCGGTATTAGTAAATGAAAAGTTATTGTTTTGTAAACATTGGCTTGAAACAGGAATTGTAAAGGTTGCACTGGCATTCGAAACTGTTAAAGTATTCGATGCGGTTTGAGCTGAACAGGCATCAGATATGGTTAAACTATAGGTGGTGGTGGTTCCCGGTGAAACAGTAATGGAAGACGCAGTAGATCCACCCGGCGACCAACTGTAATTATATGGACCAAAACTACCGGTTGGAGTAGCTGTTAAGGTTATTGATTGACCCGAACAAACGGTTGCAGGGCCCGAAATAGTTGCTGATAAAGCATTGTTGTTCAGAATGGTAAGTGTAGCACTGGGCGGAGTAGAACAAAAACAACCGGCGTTGGATAAGGTGATTGTAATGGTTTCATTCGCCTCAGAAGAACCATCCAAAATGGTATTGAGATTCAAATTGGCAACACTTTGTCCTGCAGGGATAGTTATACTTCCGGGGAATGCTGTATAATCTGCTCCGGGTGTAGCTGTTCCTGAAACTTGAAAACCAATAGTCATAGGTGCAGACAAATCTCCACTTGCATCTCTGGAAAAAGTAAATTTACCATCATGACATCCTTCATAGATGGTATTATTTCCGGTGCTGGTAACGCTGGAAGATAAAGTAACCCCTTCTCCCGCGCTAAAACTACCGGCTTTTAAAAACACAGCACTATCATAAATATAATCACCTACGTCTGCAACTACCAATTTGATATGGTAACTTTGGCAAGGCACAACTGCCGCAACTGCCTCCAAAGGAACTGTGTAACCATCGTATTGAAGTCCTTGTCCACCCGCATTATTAATATAAAATGAAGAGTTCGTAAACTGATTCACGTTATCAATGGAAACAGGAGTGCTAGTTCCAGGTATTAAGGCAATATTTGTTGGTGGCAAATTAGATGGGCCTCCGCTTAAATAAAAGGCAAATACATCATTATACCCGCTATTTACATACTCCGGATATTCTTCAGACCCCCATACATAAGTAAATCTAACAGTGTCCGATAAGGGTAAAAAGTCAAACTCAATTACACAAGCATCATTTGTAAAAGTATTTAATAAGGTATTTAAGTCATTATCCCCATTTTCAAAATTACTTGCAGAACGATTACCTGAATTATTCGGACCAACAGAATAAGCTGCAGCTCCAGAGGTCATAACCACACCACTATTAAACCCAATTATGGAACTCCCATTGGTAAATGTACCAATAGAAATCGGCGACCCGGTATAAACAATGTTGCTAGCGGTTACACAACCGCCCAACAAAGTATTGGTAACAAAGGCCTGAACATCTGTTGCAGTTGTAGCAGGAGTAACTGTAATAGTTTGGGAATAAAGGAACAATGGCCCCAATGAAGCTAATGTAACTAATTGGAGTTTTTTCAAAAAGGATTTGGTCGAAAAAGACATGTTTGTTTTCCGAATTTTCAGACTGCATTTATACCCTTTTTTTTAATTCAGGTTTCCATTTATCCGACGTATTCTCAACTAAGGTATGTTTATTTAATTCATCTTTTCCAAATTTCGAAAAAAACAACATCCATTACCCAAAATTATGGAGGCAATTTGAAAAGAAAATCTATTTTTGCAAAATTATTATTTATAGATCATGAGAATTTTTTATATTATTTCGAAAAACCTAAAAACCTTTTTCACTTTTACCAATACAGAATTAAAAGGCCTATTTTTATTGTCTTTTTTAATATCTCTTACATTGGCCATCCGAATAGCACTACCCCATATATTGCACAAAGATTTAAATTATAATGAACATGAACTCATGAATTTATATAAAAAAATGGAATCTTGCATTGATACCCACCAATACCAACATGTCTACCGAACTACTCACTATATAAATTCTAATGACTCGGTTACTTGGCCTCCGGAAAACAGCAACTTTCATAAGAATCAAGGAATAGAAAAAATCCAACAAACCGAAAAAATTGAAATTAACCTAGCGGATTCATCACAACTAACGAAAATAAAAGGACTTGGGCCCTACTTCGCTTCCAAGATTATTAAACTAAGAAATAGATATCATGGCCTATATTCAATCTGGCAACTTCAGGAAATACACTTTATGGATAGCGCAAAAATTACTTCTATTTCTCCATACCTAAGTGTAAATGAACGATTTATTAAAAGGCATGACTTAAACAATCTTCATAAGGACTCTATAAAAGGAAATTATTACTTCACCTTTAAAATGGTAGATATTATAAACAATTACAGGAAACAACATGGCCCCTATAAGTCAGTTGAGGAAGTTACTCATACAGGAATTGTTCCAGACTCTACCTTTCAAAAAATTAAGCATTATCTGGAAATTCGGCCATAAAACTATATACCTTTCCTACCAATTAATATTAAGCGTTCAGAAATCGCCGAATCAAAATCACTTAAGTTATAATCTCCAAAGACACCTTCTAAATTTAAACCAGATTGCCTAAACATAGATTTAAAATCCTCAACTGTCAATAATGTAACCCGTTCTTGGAATTCAAATGGTTTACCGTTATCAATGAATGAAATGGTTTTTATGACTTCATTATTTAAGATCTCCTTTTTCAAACTAAAGGTCAGCCCCTCCACTCTTTTCTCGGAATATTTTACCAAATTTCTTAGCACAAATTCTGCATTCAAGAAATCAATTACTATACCTCCTCCAGGCTTAATCGCTGCAGCCATAGACTGAATAACCTTCAAATTATCAAGTGGCCTTGGAAAATAACCCATGCTGGTAAACAAATTAAATGCCCAATCAAAATAATTAATACGAAAGGGTAAACGCATATCGTGCTGGAAAAAATGTAGCGATTTTCCTTCAAACTTTCTTGCATAGGAAATACTTTCATTGGACAAGTCAAATCCGGTAACCTCATAGCCCAAATGATTCAAATAAATACTATGTCTTCCTTTTCCACATGCAACATCCAATAACTTGGAATTTGAATTAGGTTTTAACTCTTGGATCAAATGATCTAAAAACCTTTCAGCTTCAGCAAAATCCCTATCTTTATAAAGTAAGTGATAATAGGAAGTATCAAACCAGTCTTTGTACCATTCTCCGCATAAATTTTCTTCCATAACTTTTTAAATTCAATGTTTGGCAATGGCCATGGTTGCTACACTTATTGATAGTTCTGAGCCATGTTCCTTTCGAATTGAATCAATACAACTAATCAAGGTTGATCCGGTGGTCAATACATCGTCTACGATTAATATATGTCGTCTTGATTCTTCCATCCTACGAAAACTAAAAACATCTTCAATGTTTTGATACCGATCAAACATACTTCTACGTGTTTGGGTTTCAGTAAACTTAATTCGTTCTAAACTTCTACAATCAAGTTCAACATTTAGTGACTTAGACAACCCTCTACCAAACCATTCAGCTTGGTTGTAGCCTCTTCTAACAAGTTTTTCAGGATGCAAGGGTACAGGAATAATCAAATCCAGATCTTGAAACATGGTTGATTCCTTCAATTCCTCACCATACCAAATTCCTACTGTTTCTCCTATTTCCTTTTCACCTTTGTATTTTAACTGGTGGATAAGTTTTTGAACCTTGTCCCCCTTTTGAAAATAATAATAGGATGCAGCGGTTCGAATCAAGACCTTTCCCCAAAATAGTTTGCTAGCAGGATTATCTGAATAAGTATGAAAATGGGTTTTTGGTAGGTTATTCCGGCATATCCCGCATACATTTCTTTCATGCTGAAGCAAAGCCTCTCCACATGCAGAGCAATAATCAGGATATGCCAAACTTAATAACCCATCAAGTTGTCTTTTGATAATATGTAACATTATAAAACATGCTTAAATCCATAACAATATATATTAATTCTTAACCAACCTTCTCACATAGGTTTTATCATCTACATTAACACGAATCATATAAACTCCATTGCCTAAATGATTTAGATTGTATGACCTATTTAATTCTCCAACCACCAATTCGTCTTTCGGCTGGATTATTAATTTACCCAACATATCAAATATTTCAATTTTAACCTTGGAAGGTTTTACAAGGTTGGCCGTCACTTCAAACACCCCTTCCGTTGGATTTGGAAGCACTTCTAATCCTATCTCTATTCCTTCCGGACCATCAATTCCAACATGAGTAAATTCCACCGGATTGCTTCGTCCAACACAACCATTCTCGTCTACCACTTCTACAAAATAGGTTCCACTAAATGGTGCATCATATGTTGAAAATGTAGCACCCGCAATGGCAACGTTTCCAGTACCTGTATTCATGAACCATTGATAAGATGAAAAACCTCCGGTAGCAATCAACAAATTGTTTTGGAAACTAATCTGAGGTTGTGGATGAAATACGGTTACTTGAGTTGGGAAATCTATCAAAGAACTATCAATGCAACCATTATCGTCCATCACAATGCAAAAATATTGACCAGACTCAAAAACAGTTATTTGGCTTGAAGTTGGATTTTGATTTACATTCCAAAATGCAAGGTTTAAATTACCTTGAATACTTACTGTTAGAGTCACACTTTCTCCAAAACAAAAATCAGTTGGACCACTGGCTGTAATTACAGGATTAAGAGGTGGGTTAACCTGTACGTTAAATGGAACTGAAGTCCCGGTACAACCATTGCTTCCAGTAACTGTAACAGTATAAGAACCCGGCTGATTAACGGTAATACTCTGACCAGAAAGTGAATTATTCCAGGTGTAGTTTGCAAACCCACTGCTTGCAGTTAATACAACAGACTCTCCATTACAAAGATTAGAGGCTCCATTGGCAGTGATAGAAGGAGTTGGTCCTGGAATTACACTAACAGTAATATTAGCAGAATTACCTAAACAACCTTGGGCTGTCATAACCGTAACTGAATAAATACCTGATTGTGTAACATTAATAGAACTTGTTATTTGACCATTTGACCACAGATAGGAATCAAAACCTTGGGTAGTAGACAAATTAACAGAACCTCCTTGACAAAAATCGGTTGGGCCATCTGGAACTAAAGTAACATTCACCGAATTTGATTGTGTAACCACAATAACATCTGAACCTTGACAACCATTCTGATCAGTTACAATAACAGAATATGTTCCAGGCCCGTTAGCAGTTATGCTGGAAGTATTGGCTCCGGTATTCCATAAATAATTTGCAAAACCAGAACCAGCATCCAATACCAAGGTGCCCTGAGCACAAATAGAAGTATCGTTTCCAAGACTAAAGGTTGGAGTACTACTTACTGAGATAGTAATAGAAGCAGGTAAAGATGTACAACCTGAAGCAGTTGTACCAATTACCTCAAATGTGCCTGCTTGGTTAATTAATATTCCCTGATTTGTACCAATTGAAGTTGTACCATCACTCCATGCATAACTTACAAAACCTGAACTTGCATTTAATAACAATTCAGTACCTGCACAGATTGAGGATGAACCGCTTTGTGTAGTAATTGAAATAGCAGGAACTGGACTTACTAAAGTAGTTTGAATGTCCGAATTTGTACATCCATTGGCATCAGTAAACACATATGAAATTGAATTTGTTCCCACAACAGCAATAGATGGATCAAATGTGTTTCCAGTTACACCGGTTCCACTCAAAGTTCCACCTACCGGCGATAATGTTAATACATCAGCAGGAGAACTGGTACAATATGAACCAGAAAGGCCAGAAATACTAACAACAGGTAAAGCATTGACTTGAACAACCTGATTGGCAACTCCCGTACACCCGAAATTATCAGTAAAAGTATAGGTTACAGTTTGTTGGCCTGCAACGGTTTGACTTGGATCAAAAGTTGTTCCTAAAACTCCATTTCCTGAAAACGAACCTCCAACAGGACTACCATTCAAGGATATGACAGGACTGTTTTCACAAACTGAAGCTTGCAATCCATTGATGGTAACAACCGGATTAGGATTAACCGTTGTTTGGAAACTGGATTGATTGGAACATCCATTAGCATCAGTAACCTGATATATCAAGGTATGGTTACCAATACCAGCAACGGATGGAGTAAAATCAGAACCTGTTACCCCAGGTCCGGAAAATGATCCTCCAACTGGATTACCAATCAAACTTACAGGCAGAACCTGAGAAACACAATAATTTGTCGAAACACCAACTAAACTTACGGATGGTAAAGCATTTACCTGAACCAATTGGGTTACTGTACTTGAACAGCTTCCACTTCCAACCACAGTATAAGTGATAGTAAATTGACCGGAACCTGCTATACTTGGATCAAATGTATTTCCAACAATGCCTGGACCAGAGAAAGTTCCTCCACTTGGCGAACCCGTTAAACTTACCGGAACAGCATCTAAACAATAAGAAGGGTTTAAGCCTTGAATTTGTGCAATTGGACTTGCATTTACAACAACTGTTTGGGAATCACTATTAAAACAACCATTCCCATCGGTAATTGAATAAACTACCGTATGTGTGCCTTGTCCTGCAAACAATGGGTCAAAATTTACACCGCTTACACCTGGACCCGAAAAAGTTCCATTTGCTGGATTGCCGGTTAAGCTAACAATAGGCGACGAAGTACAATATGGTCCATTCAAACCTGTAAAGGAAACAGTAGTTAAACCTACAACCGTTGTTGATAAGGTTGCTGTGTTTCTACATCCATTTGCATCTGTATAAGTATAAATAACTGAATGAGGTCCAACCCCTGCAACAGATGGGTCAAAAGCACCATTTATTACACCTAACCCAAAAAAAGCACCCCCTGGACCATTAGGGAATCCAAACACAGAATCAGGTGCCGCATTTAAACAATATACGTTGTCTAAACCTTGTAACTGAACAACAGGTAAGCCATTCACATCAATAGTTTGGATACTTGTTCCAGTACAACCATTTAAATCTGTATATGAATAAGTTATTGCATGGTTACCAACTCCGGCAAGTGCAGGATCAAAGCTATTGCCCGAAACCCCATTACCAGAGTAAACACCACCAACACCAATAGGGCTGCCACCAGAAAGAATTATAGGTGAATCATTAACACACATCGGTGCTAAACTTCCTAAACTTACAATTGGATTGGCGTTAATTAAAGTTTGCTGAATTGCAGTATTAGAACATCCATTCGCATCAGTGAAAGTATAGGTAATGTTTACATTTCCAACTGTAGCTAAACTTGGATTGAAATCGTTACCAACTATTCCTAGGCCAGAGAATGTACCACCGGTAGGATTACCTACTAAAGTAGTTGTGGTAGCTCCTTCACAATAACTATTCAATAAACCGGTAAAGGAAACAGTTGGCAGTCCATTAATAACAACCGAAGTATTGGCTGTAATTGAACTGCATCCATTCAATGCCGGAACAGTATATACAACCGAATAAGTTCCAGGCGAACTAGATCCAGGACTAATAGAACCGGTTGTAGAATTAAGTACTAAACCAGAAGGTGTGCTTTGGAAAGTACCGCCATTTGCTCCTATAATGACTGGATTTTGATCTATTTGCAAACTTGAACAATATGGACCATTGTAACTTATACTTGCAGTTGGAGCAGCATTAACTGTTACTGATGCTGTAGCCGTTACTGCGCCGCATCCATTGGATGCCGGTATAGTATAAGTTACTGTATAGGTTCCAGGGGTACTCGTAGATGGTGTGATGTCTCCAGTAGTAGCATTTATCGTTAATCCTGCACTTGAACTGTAGGTTCCTCCGCTGGTGCCTGTTAAAGCTACACTTCCTACTGAACCATTCGTACAGAATGGACTACCAGAATATACTATCGATG
>JAIBAJ010000075.1 GCA_019695265.1 Bacteroidia bacterium
AACCAAGACCTTTTAGATTTAAGGCCAAAATGGAAGAAGCAGCAAGCTGAAAGGTGTTACGTAATTAGAAAAAGCGCACATAAAGTCCAATAATTACCAAAACCAAAGCAATGCTCCAGATCTTCACCAAAGTATTGGATTGAAGATCCATGGCTTTTAATTCGGGCAATTGGTAAGGTTTATCATTTGGACTAAGCAGGGTAATAGCTACTATGGCGGCACTAATCAGTAAAAAGGTAATTGCCATGTGGTGCAAAAATGCCACTTCAGGAAGAAAGTAAAGCAAAAGACCATATACCGGAATATTTAGCAAGATTCCGGTAATGGCGGCTCTGGCCGGCACTTTTTTCCAAAAAATCCCCCAAACAAAAACAGCGACAATACCGGGAGAAATAAAACCCCAAAACATTTGGATGTATTGAAAAACATTTTCGAATTTAGAAATCATGGGAGCCCAAATACAACCAAAAATCATGATGATTAAAGAAGACCATCGGCCCACACTAACCAAGTGGTTGGCCTGGTGATTTTTGCTTAGATAATTTTTATAAATATCGATGGTAAAAATGGTGGATGCGCTGTTGACAAGGGAAGCAAGGGTGCTCATTACAGCACCGAGCAAGGCAGCCAACATAAATCCCCTTAATCCTTGGGGCAAAAGGTTTTTTATCAATACCGGATAGGCTCCATCGCCGGTTGCAATTTGATCTTTATACAAAATAGAAGCGATGATACCCGGAAAGACTATGATAAAAGGAATAATAATTTTCATACTGGCAGCAAACAAAATGCCCTTTTGTCCTTCAGCCAGGTTTTGTGCTGCGAGTGTTCGTTGTGTAATAAATTGATTTAATCCCCAATAAAACAGGTTAGGAATCCAAAGTCCACCGACAAAAACGGCCACCCAAGGCATTTCAGGGTGATCTGCAGGTAGAACAGTATGCAATTTATCGGAGGCTTTGGAAACAAACACCTCCCAACCACCAATGGCATCCATTCCGAGGTAGGTAACGAGGGCACCACCTAGTAGCAAAGCACCACCTTGAAACAAATCGCTCCAAACTACCGCTTTCAAACCACCCCAAATGGTGTAAATTCCGGAGAGTGCAGCAATAATTAAAATTCCCTGAAGGGTATCGAGGCCATAAAGAACATTTAAAGCAAGTGCACCGCTATATAAAACGGTAGCTAATGCCACAAAGATGTAAGCCAGCATCATCAATCCTGCCATTAAACCTCTTGCAGTCTTGTTATAACGGTATTCTAAAAATTCGGGTATAGTGTAAATGCCACTTTTTAAAAACCGTGGCAAAAGAAAATAAGCAACGATAACCAAGGTAATGGCAGCCATCCATTCATAACTGGCAATGGCCAAACCTAGTTCGTATCCTCTTCCGGCCATACCTACAAAATGTTCTGTAGAGATATTGGATGCTATTAATGAAAAACCAATTAACCACCAATTTAAACCACGTCCGGCCAGGAAATAATCTTCGGAAGATTCCTCTTTACGCCCTTCCCAAAGCGAATAAAAAATGATAAAAAGAGTAAATCCGAAGAAACAGATGGTATCAAAAAGGTTAAAACCTTGAAGAATCTGAGTTTGAATAAGGGTGGTAAACATGGGTCCAAACATAAGATAAAAAGGAATGAGCAATTGTGTTATGTAGAATCATTCCAAATCGAAATATACGAAATTTTTGACAGAACAAAGGTCTTTACCTTTGACATTGAAATTAATTCGAAACCACAAACCACTTGTATTCGTTAAGAGAAGGAAATGACAAAATCATTGAGTAGACAGATATTTTTTATAATAGTTTTTTTATTAGTAATTTTTAGTGATGAAATGGTAATGGCTCAGCCAGTACCTGCCATTGATGAGAATATTCCCTTTCTTGTCACGTTTGGTAAAAAGAGTTCATTGAGCTACGGGGATGATGATTACATACAGATTTTCTTTTTGAGAATTCCGGTAACCTACAAGAATCCCATCTATGTTCGAATTTTTGATCCGGAAGTTGGGGGGGCAAATGATGAAGTCTATGGATCCACAGATACAAAGACCAAATTTTCAGTAATTGGCGGTAATGGTTCCTTTTCAAATCCGGATGCTAAACACATACATCCCAAGGGGAGTTATGCATCAGGCAACTTATTGGCCACAAAAACCTTTGGCAATTCTACCCAATATGACAATGACTGGTTTACGTTTGACCCTATCTATCCAACCGATGGAGAATGGGTAGAATCGGAGAATGCATACATAGTAAAAATAATTGCAGAAGGCGTTGAAGGAGATGATGGAAATTTATACCGTTACTTTTTTTCAACCTCTGCCGAAAAAAACATCCCAATTGAAGGGGCCAATGCCTTTACGTATGAATACACTTTTCGGATGCCTGAAAAAGCAGGGCAAGTTTGTCATTTATACCCTTATATCGATAAAAGTGTTGTTTCGGTTCAGCAACACAACTACGATTGGGACGAAGGTGGTGTAATTAAAATAGTTTCGTACGAGAAAAAAGGAGAATGGGTGGAAATGAGTAATGACCAGGAATGGAAGTCGAGTAAACATGTAATATTTGAGTCAGAAAGAGACAGGTCCTTGGATGTTCAGTTTGTTCCTTCAACGGCAGGAAAGGCCAATAACAATATTTGCTTTTACATTACCAATCAATATGGCCAATTTCTTCCTTTTTATACCATACCTATCGGTGGAAAGCCAATTTACAAGTATACCAATACATTGGAGAAGTTAAGAGAAACCGAACGATTCAACAAAGAAAAAATATACAAAAGAGTTAAATAAGCCGTGCAATTTACCTGGGTACGACATATCATACTAATAGTTTTCCTTTTCTATTGCCTTCCTATGAGGGCAAATGGTCCTATCTTAATTGGAAAGCAACAGGGTTTAATGGACCTTACCATTAATATGACTATTCAGGATAAAGATAACTATTTATGGATAGGAAGTAATAAAGGGCTTTACCGTTTTGATGGAAGAAAAAGCGAAAAATGTTCGAATAGTTACCTGGGTAAAGCCAATATTTCATCCGGATATTTAGACAAAAAAGGGTTTTTATGGATAGGAACCTATGAAGGACTGATTTTTATTTTTGATGGTTTAGTGTTTAAGCAGATCAATACACCTGCTTCTATTCAAAGTACCATTCTAGAGTTCCATGAAAATGCAGAAGGGAAAATTTTAGCTATTTCCAGATCAAATGGAATTGTTGAATTTAATTCACATTCTAATTTTAGGCAACATTTAGTAGGAGAGGATAAGTTTTTGATTTATTCATATTGCCAGTTAAAGCATAACAAAGCCCTGATTGGAACCGATAGTGGATTAAAAATAATTGATTTAAACACACAGGCATTGCGACCGGAAGCAGTGCCAATTTTAGAAGATATAAAAATAAATCAAGTTATACCACGACTAGATGGTGGATTTTGGGTGGCAACAGATGATGATGGGGTTTATCAGATTGATTTATATCCAAAGCCAACGATAATTTCTCACTTAGGTAAAGAAAACCAATTTCCCCAGCATGTCAATCGTATCAGTGAAGACGGCAAGTTATTATGGATTGGGACCAAATCTGATGGGGTGGTTCGTGCCAATTTTGGATACAGAAAAAATAGTTTAATTAATATCGATTATTTTTCATCAGGGGACAAATGGAACAATCCAACCGTCACCAACATTTTTATAGACCGGGAAGGAAATACCTGGTTATCCACATTCAATCATGGAATTTTGAAGTTTGAGAATGAAATTTTTGGTGTTTTTTATGGTCAGGGAAAATTGGTCGATGCTAATGTTACCTGTATAGAAAGAGATGAATTAGACAATTTTTGGGTTGGTACGTCAACCGGCGTTTTTCAAATGAACTTTAACGATGCCAAGTGGAAAATTAATGACTTAGCCTCATTAAATCTTTTACCGGAAGATCGAATAAATTGCCTTGAATTGGATGGAACTATTTTATGGATAGGTACTTCTCAAAATGGCCTTTTTCGGTTTGATATAAAAAGTTATTCCTCTAAACGCATTCAACTTGGCTCTGGAAACCTGGTTAATTCCATAAAATGCATTGAGAAAACCGGTGAAAATGAATTTTGGATAGGAACATCCGATGGGATTTTTGTTTTGGATGACCGAGGTGCATTAAAGCAGAAAATAACAACAGAGGATGGACTACCTCACAATTCAATTAATGATTTAGAGGCAACCAAAGATGGAAGGATATGGATAGCATCTGCCGAAAACAAAGTTGCCTATTATGAAGGTAAACAAATCAAACAAGTAAAAAATCAAAAGTTTGAAATAAGCAATATCAATTCCATTTGCACGGATGACAAAGGCCAGATATGGTTTGCTTCGTTAGGTTATGGTGTTTTTAATTACGATGGAATTCATTTTGAACGTTACAGTCAAAAAGATGGTTTAGCAAGTGATTATTGTTACAAAATCCAAAACGATATTAATGGTAGAATTTGGGTTAGCCATCAGAAAGGTCTAAGTAGTATAGACCCCAAAAAAAACCGATTAGTCAGCTATTACGGTTCTTTAGGAAACTCATCTTTTGACTTTTCGGTGAATAGCTTTTTCAAAGGGAACAAAACTATTTGGTTATGCACAGACATTGGAGTTTTAAGGTACAGTGAAAAAAATGAGAAGCTTGCCAGGCAGGAGCCAAAAATTCTCATCCATTTTGCCCAAGCAGATTCAACCAATTATGATCCTAGAAGAATCATAGAATTACCTTATGGAGCGCATAGTCTAAGTATACATTTTATAAGCCCCTACTTAAAAAACCCTGAAGCTATACGGTACAAATTCATGTTAAAGGGTTATGATAAGGGCTGGTCAGATGTGACGCCAATCAATTTAGCCTTTTACTCATCCCTGTATGATGGGAACTACGAATTTGTGGTAAAAGCTTGCAACGAATATGGCGTTTGGACCACGGAACCGGCAAGTTTAATTATTATCATTAAGAAACCATTTTTCAAGGAATGGTGGTTTTATTTGTTAGTAGTTACATCCTTTATCATGGGTATTTATTTATACATTCATTATCGAACCAATAAACTTTTAAAGGATAAACTCAAGTTAGAAGAAGTGGTGAGGATCAGGACAGAAGAATTAGAATTAAGAAACCAAGAAATCATTGAGAATAAAAATGAGATAGAGAAAAATGCAAAAAACATTACGGATAGTATTAAATATGCAAAACGTATCCAAAAGGCCATTTATCCAACTACAAGTCAATTTAAAAAACTACTTCCCGAGTCCTTTATTTTTTTCAAATCTAAAGGTATAGTATCCGGTGATTTTTATTGGATAGAAGAAAAAGGCAATAAAGTATTATTTGCAGCATGTGATTGTACGGGACATGGTGTTCCGGGAGCATTTATTTCAATAGTTACCAATAATTTATTGAACCAGGCAGTAAAGGAGCATGGTATAACTAAGCCTTCCATAATTTTGGATGAAGTAAACAAAGGAATTACCTCAACCCTCCACCAAACATTGGAAGATTCGACAGTAAAGGACGGAATGGATGCGGCTTTGTGTTGCTTGGATAAATCTACAGGGACATTGGAGTTTGCCGGTGCCTACAATGGATTGTACTTGATCAGAAAAGGAGAATTGTTAGAATTTAAAGCGGACAATATTCCTATTGGTAGGTTTATTGGTGAAGCTTATAAAACATTCACCAACCATGAAATAATCACTCAACCGGATGATGTTATCTATCTCTTCTCGGATGGATTTGCTGATCAGTTTGGAGGGCCGGAAGGAAAGAAAATTAAGAAAAGCAATTTTAAAAGGCTATTACTTGAAATATGGAGCCTTCCCATGGAAGAACAAAGAGAAAAACTTTATAACTTCTTTAAATCCTGGCAAGGTGAATTAGAACAAGTAGATGACGTATTAGTTATCGGTGTTCGGATAAAAAATTTTTAAATAATAAATCCATCAATTAAAAAAATCAGTAAAATTGAATTCAAATAGTAAATCCTTGAAACTTCCTTCTCTCTTTTTGGTTTTTATCCTTACCATTAGCTTGGTTCAGATTTCTCTTGGACAAGAAAGCTTTGAGAAAGTCTTCAATTCAGGTTTAACCAATGCACAAACCGGAAAATATGAATCAGCTATTTTAGATTTTACAAAGGCAATTAAACTAAAAGAAAACGATGCGAAATCATATTATTACCGCGGTTTAGCCTATTATGCCACCAAACGAAGTATTGACGCTATTGCTGATTTTAGTAAAGCCATTTTAATAGATCCAAATTTTAATGAAGCTTACAAATACCGAGGTATTTTGTATAATAATGAACAGAATTATAAAAAAGCTTTAGAAGATTTAACCATTGCTGAAAAAATGTTCCCTAACGACAGAGAAGCTCATCTCAATCGGGGAATAGCTTTACACAATTTGGGCGATCAATTTGCCGCGATAGTGGAATTTGAATTAGCTATCAAGTTAAACCCGAATGAAGAAAAAGTTTATTTGTTCAGAGGAATGGCTCAAATGAAATTAGAAAAGTTCATGGAAGCTGTTTCTGACTTTGATAAAACCTTGTCCATAAACCCTAACAATGTAGACGCTTTATTAAACAGAGGTATTTGTAACAATATGCTTAAAAGGCCGGAATTTGCTATATCCGATTACACCAAAGCACTGACAATCCGTCCTGATGATCCGGATATATATTACAATAGAGGAATTGCATATGATGCAATGGATAACTCACAAAAAGCCATTCAAGACTATTCCAAAGCTATAGAATTGAATCCAATGGATGCTGATTCCTATCTAAACCGAGGTATATCCAAGGTAGCAGCAGGTAATCCGGACGATGGCTGTGAAGATATTCTCAAGGCATCTGATTTAGGGTTAGAAAATGCAGTAATTGCCAGGAATAAATTCTGTAAAAAATAAACTGAAGAAAGGTTTGGAAATCCAATTCATTTTTCATCTTTGAGAAATGATTAGTCAAAAACCTTCCAAATCTTTATTTGAACGTTTTGCATTGGCTGTTGCCAAGGCTTCAGGTTCGTCTTATGCATTTTTTACTGCCCTGATTGTAGTGGTACTTTGGCTATTAAGTGGCCCTCTTTTTGGTTATAGCGATACCTGGCAATTGGTTATCAATACCAGTACTACCATTGTCACATTCCTGATGGTGTTTTTAATTCAAAAAAGTCAAAACTTAGATTCTTTGGCGTTTAAATTAAAATTAAATGAGTTAATCGCTTCTCAAAAAAATGCAAGTAATCGTTTGTTGGATGTGGAGGATTTAAGTGAAGCTGAAATGGAAATATTGGTAAAATTCTACGTGCTATTGAGTAGGAAAGCGGAGAAGGAAATGGCGGTACATGAATCTCACAGCATTGAAGAGGCAGAGTTCTTGCATCGGAGTAAGAAGCAGGATGGTCATCAAAATCGAAGGCAAAAACCATATAAGCCACAAAACCTTCCACAAAAATTAGCACTTCAAGATAAAGAGAAAAAAAACATATCCTCTAATAGCTTGAATAATCCTCAAAAACCCAAATTACAATCAGAAAAAGAGGAAATAAACTCCAATGTAACAACACCTGTTAAAAAGAAGAGGCCTTGGAGAAAACCAAGGCCAAAGAAAGATTCGGGCAACGGGGCCGGAGAAATTAACTCAAATATTCCAAAACAAACGGATTAGTTTGTTTTTCTTTACCAATGGTTGTTTCAGGTCCATGTCCACAAAATATTGTTGTATCATTTGGCAAACTAAATACTTTATTCACAATGCTGTCCATAAGTGTTTGATAATTACCTCCCGGTAAATCGTACCTTCCAATTCCTCCCGCAAACAATACATCACCTGAAAACAAGCTGTTCGATTCTGAATGGTAAAAACTGACATGACCAGGGGCATGACCTGGCGTAAAAAGAATATCCAATGAGCTAAGACCAAACTCGATTTTATTATAATCATCGAGAAACTGAGTCGGAATAGGAGGGTCATCCATTCGAAGGCCAATTAATACCCCATAAGGTGCTGCAGCTTTTAAGGTTTTTAAATCTGCACTATGCATCCAAGGCTCCAGATAATAGGTATTTTTAATAAAACTATTCCCCATAACATGGTCAATATGAGCATGTGTATTCAAGAGCAGCCTAGGTTCTAAATTATTTTCTTCAATAAATTGTTGAATTACCCTCTTTTCTTCAGGTAAATAGCAACCCGGATCAATAATGGCACATTCCAATGAGTTATCCCAAACAATAAATGTATTCTCTTGAAAAGGATTAAAGGTAAATTTCTTGATCTTTATCATTCTTTTAATGCGATTGCAAAGGAAATAGAAAAGTATGAAAACCAGAGCCCAACTTTTCTTAAATCCAGAATTAGTAAGATTTTATAAAAATATGATGAATGATCTTTTTACAATTTAACATTAGGTTTATCTTTGCTCTCTCTTTGGAAATTGCTTTCCAAAGAGTTCTAACAAAGACAAATCCGGATATAAGGCATGAAAATAGGGAGTGGAGAATTAGATTCCAGTCAATTTACCGAAATCGTTCTTGGACAGAAAAAGGTAGAAGTTTCTAAAGAAGCTATTGAGAAAGTTCAACGCAGCTTTAACTTTCTAGAGCAGTTCTCGAAAGATAAAGTTATTTATGGGATAAACACAGGTTTTGGAAGTATGGCCCAGTTTAAAATTGATGATAAACATAGGTCCGAACTTCAATACAATTTAATCCGCAGTCATAGCTCAGGTTTAGGGTCTGTTCTTCCCGATACTTATTTACGAGCTGTAATTTTAGCTAGATTGAATACGCTAATTAAAGGTTATTCAGGTATTCACCCGGAAGTAATTGACACCTTGGTTAGTTTGCTAAACAAGGACGTTTTACCATTAATTTTTGAACATGGAGGAGTAGGTGCCAGTGGAGATTTGGTCCAATTAGCGCATCTTGCTCTTGGACTGATTGGAGAGGGTGAAGCAAGGTACAAAGGTAAAACTATGGATACTGCTGTTGCTTTTGAAAAGGCAGGAGTAAAACCTATTGGTATTCATATTCGGGAAGGTTTAGGTTTAATGAATGGAACCTCTGCCATGACAGGAATAGGAATTCTGAATATTCAAATGGCTAAACGGGCTCTGCATTACTCTATTGCTGCCTCTGCCATGATTAATGAAGCGGTTCAGGCTTATGACGATCATTACTCCTTTGAACTAAATGCAACCAAAAGGCACAACGGACAAGCTTTCGTTGCAGCTGAAATGAGAAAATTACTGAATGGAAGCAAACTTACCAAACACCGCCCTGATCATTTGTACAACAAGAAAGTAGAAGTGGATGTAATCAAGGAAAAGGTTCAAGAATATTATTCTGTTCGTTGTGTTCCACAAATATTAGGTCCTGTTTGGGATACCTTAGAATTTTCTGAAAAAATCCTGATAGATGAATTAAATTCTGTCAATGACAATCCGGTTATTGATGCCGAAAGACAGAATGTATTTCATGGCGGAAATTTTCATGGTGATTATGTTTCGCTGGAAATGGATAAGGTGAAACTGGCCATGACTAAAACCAGTATGTTAGCTGAGCGACAATTAAATTTCTTGTTTAATGATAAATTGAATAATGTATTGCCACCTTTTGTCAATCTAGGAAAATTAGGTCTTAATTTTGGAATGCAAGGGGTTCAATTTACTGCTACAAGTACAACTGCAGAAAATCAAACTTTAAGTAATTCTATGTATGTTCATAGTATTCCATGTAACAACGACAATCAAGATATTGTTAGCATGGGAACCAATTCAGCGTTATTAACCAAAAAGGTCATTGATAATACCTTTGATGTTTTAGCTATCGAAATGATGTCTATTGCCCAAGCCATAGATTACATTAAGTCGGATAAAAAAATGTCGCCCTTAACTAGGAAAGTTTACAATCAAATCCGCCATGTTTCAGATAAATTCATTGGCGATGCACCTAAATATAAAGAGATTGAAAAGCTAAGTTCCTATTTAAAAAACAATGACTTAGAACTTTAGCATGAAAACAGCATTAGTTACCGGAGGATCCAGAGGAATTGGAAGGGCTATTTCGTTGAAATTGGCAAGTATGGGTTATTTTGTTTTAATTAATTATAGATCCAACGAAACAGAGGCTAAAAATTGTCTGGAATCCCTCCTTGCAAATGGAGGTACAGGCGAATTACTAAAGTTTGATGTTTCCAATACCATCCAAACCAAGGAATGTTTGGAAGCTTGGATAGCCTCTCATCCTGAAAATCCAATTGAAATATTGGTCAATAATGCCGGAATTACAAAAGACATGTTAATGGTTCAAATGGAATGGGAAGATTGGAATTCCGTAATCCAAACCAACCTAAATAGTTTTTACAATGTAACCAAACCAGTATTACAAGGAATGGTTAGGAAACGCTATGGTAGGATAATTAACATAGTATCCTTAGCTGGGGTAAAAGGAAATCCAGGGCAGGTAAATTATGCTGCAACAAAGGCAGGAATTATTGGAGCAACCAAATCATTGGGTTTGGAACTTGCTAAACGAAATATTACTGTTAATGCAGTAGCTCCAGGATTCATTTCCACCGATATGACTTCCGCACTTCCAGAGGCAGAATTAAAAGGAATGATTCCAATGAATCGTTTTGGCAAACCGGAAGAAGTTGCTTCCTTGGTCGGTTATTTAGCCTCACCGGAGGCAAGCTATATTACTGCAGAAGTCATTAATGTCAATGGAGGTTTATATAGTTAATTCATGGAAAACAGAGTTGTAATTACAGGTATAGGAATTTATAGTACCATCGGAACTGATCTGGAAAAGGTAAGGCATTCCTTATTTAATGGAATTTCCGGAATAGGATTTGAACAAGCTAGAAAAGAATTTGGATTTAGATCGGCATTGACGGGTGTAATTGATAAGCCCCAACTAAAAGGAATCTTGGATAGGAGAACCAGAATTATGCTGCCCGAACAAGGTGAATATGCGTATCTTGCCACTGCTGAAGCCCTTAAAAACGCCCAAATGGATCAGGATTATCTTGATTCACATATTGTTGGAATACTCTACGGAAACGATAGTTCATCCGGTCCTGTAATTGAAAGCAACGATATTGTAAGAGAAAAAAAGGATACCCAATTACTTGGTTCAGGATATATTTTTCAAAGCATGAATAGCACCGTGACCATGAATTTGGCCACTATTTTCAAATTAAAGGGCGTTAATTTCACTATATCGGCTGCTTGTGCAAGTGGAAGTCACTCCATTGGTATTGGCTATGTATTAATTAAACATGGTTTATCTGATGCAATCATTTGTGGAGGTGCCCAGGAATTAAACCTTCAAAGTATGGCAAGCTTTGACGGATTGGGTGCATTCAGTGCCCGTGAATCAGATCCTACAAAAGCCAGCAGGCCATTTGATAAAAACAGAGACGGTTTGGTTCCGAGCGGTGGAGCAGCTACTGTTATTTTGGAAAGTTTGGAGAATGCTTTAAAACGCGGAGCTCCAATTTTAGCTGAGGTTATTGGATATGGGTTTAGCTCCAATGCTGCACATATTTCCCAACCTACGGTTGAAGGCCCTGCTCGTAGCATCAGCATGGCTTTAAAGGAATCCGGTTTACAAGCAAAGGATTTGGATTACATAAACGCTCATGCCACCAGCACTCCAATTGGTGATGCACATGAGGCCCAAGCCATTTATTCGGTTATTGGTGACTTAAATATTCCGGTAAGCAGTACCAAAAGTATGACCGGACACGAATGTTGGATGGCAGGGGCAAGTGAAGTAGTTTACAGCATGTTAATGATGCAAAACGATTTTGTTGCACCTAATATCAATTTCGAAACACCGGATGAAAATTCTGCTAAACTCTTTATTGCTGATAAGACTTTGGAAAAGAACATTGATGTATTTTTGTCCAATTCTTTCGGCTTCGGAGGAACCAATAGCACTTTGATAGTTAAAAAGTATAAACCATAGGAACCATGTCTGAAACAACTACCTTAACCAACCAAGCAACCATTGAAAAGATTAATTCTATCTTCATAAATGAGTTTGAAGTGGATGCCAGTGATATATCACCGGACAAAAACTTAAAAGAAACCTTGGATCTGGATAGCCTTGATTATGTAGATTTGGTAGTACTGATTGATGACAATTTTGGATTTAAACCAAAAGGCGAAGATTTTACAACCATCGTGACTATCCAGGATTTCTATAATTTTGTAATTACCAATGCTAGAAAATAAACTTATCTAGATTAAATTAACAACTATAAATTTTTTACCTAATTTTATTATTTAAAAATAACCCAATTATACTAAAAGGAAATTCATTCTAAATTGAACTAAACTGGGCTTTCCATACCCGAAAAAAGCTATCTTATTTATTAATTTGATTGTTTCTGAAAATTAAGACAATCATTGTTTTTATTTTTAAAAAATACTCCCTATTTTTGCACCCCCAAAAATAACCACCTAAACCTAACACAAAAACCTAAAAATCAATGACAAAAGCTGACATTATCAACGAGATTTCCGAGAAAACCGGAGTTGAAAAAGTTGCAGTATCTGCTACCGTTGAAGCATTCATGAAAATTGTAAAAACTTCAATTACCACTGGTAACAATGTTTACTTACGTGGATTTGGAAGTTTTATAGTAAAAAAACGCGCCGCTAAGACTGGTCGTATTATTACCAAAAACCAAAGCATCGTTATTCCTGAACATTTTATTCCTGCTTTCCGTCCTGCAAAAACCTTTGTAGACAAAGTGAAGAAAAATCAGAAATCGAAATAATCAAGTATCGTTCTTTTTTTAATTAAGGTAATCTATGAATTCCAAAGGTTTGCAGTTAGGTGCAATTCTTTTCTGTGCTTTGGTTGCAGTAGGTTTTTACCTGCTTCCTAAAAAGGCTCCTGCTGGATTGGCAAAAAAAATGCCTATGGCCCAACTGGATACCTCTTTTTCCTTTTCGGATTTTGAAACAGAAGCCAGAAACAGCTTAGATAGCGGTTCTCTGGCGGCTTTAAATTCTTGGGAGACAAAAGGAGATACAGCCAGTTTAAAACAAGCCGCCGAATTTTGGGCTTCTGTTCAAAATGCCGGGATGTCGGGTTATTGCATTGAAAAAATTACCAGAATTGCACCAACGGTAGAAAACTGGTATAATGCCGGTTTTCGTTATCTAATTGCGGCTAGAACCACCGAAAAGGATGGACAAAAGCTTTTCTTCACCAAAAAGGCTATTTCCTCCTTTGAAAATGTTTTAGCAAAAGATTCCGGTAACCTAGAAGCCAAAGCTAATTTAGGTGTTTGTTTCGTTGAAGGTGCTCAACTACTAGGTAGTCCACCCATGCAAGGTGTTAAACTCTTGTTGGATGTGGTTGCTAAGGATCCAAACAATGTTACAGCCTTGGTTAATTTAGGATATTTTGCCTTGCAAAGCGGACAATTGGACAAAGCATTGGAACGATTCAATTACCTTGTTCAAATTAAGCCGGATTACCTCGATGCCTATATCTACCTTGCCAATGTTTATGAAAAGATGGGTAAGAAAGATGAAGCTATCAAAACAATCGAAATATTGAAATCGAAGACCAAAGATCCTGAATTCCAAGTTCAACTTCAGAACTACATTCAGGAAATTAAATCTTCATAAAATACTAATTCACTAATTGTTAAACCATTAATCCGAAAATCTCATGCCAAGCGGAAAAAAACGTAAACGTCATAAGATGTCTACCCATAAGCGCAAAAAGCGTCTAAGGAAAAACAGACATAAAAAGAAATAAGTAGGGTAATTCTTCCCTTTTAAATATGTTGTTACACTAAGGAACGACCTGTTCGTACCTTGGTGTAACTTCCTATTTAGTAATTTGTGTATTCTTTACATTCCATTACTAGTATTATAGTAGATTTAGCTAAAGCTATTTCAAAAATTTCAATGGTTTATGCCATTTCAATAACTGTATAGTCCAAAAACAATTCTTCATTTTTGGACCATAACAGCAAGAAATTCAAATAATTCTTAGTTTGGAATCTATTGGCAACTTTAGGCTGAATATCCTTCTTCCTTAATTTGACATATCCAGGATTTTGAAAAGAGATTGTATCAATGAATTATGAACTAGTCATTGACGCCTCCCAGAGTGAGGTAGTCATTGCCCTGCTTCGCGATAAGCAACTCATAGAAATGCATCGTGAAAAGGGAAATTCCGATTTTGCCGTCGGAGATATCTATTTGGGCCGGATCAAAAAAATTATGCCGGGCCTAAATGCTGCCTTTGTTGATGTAGGTTATGAAAAAGATGCCTTCCTGCATTACCTCGACCTTGGACCTCAGGTTCAAAGCCTTCTTAAATATATGAAGTTGGCTCAACAAGGTAAAATCAACCATAGCACCTTACAACATTTTAAACAAGAACCCGATATTATCAAAACAGGTAAAATTACCCAGGTACTGAATAATATCGCCATGATTCCGGTTCAAATTGCCAAAGAACCTATCTCGAATAAGGGTCCTCGAATATCTTCCGAAATTTCAATAGCCGGAAGGTATGTAGTTCTTGTCCCTTTTAGCGAAAGAGTATCTGTTTCTCAGAAAATTAAAACCAACGAGGAGCGCGATAGACTCAGGAAAATGGCTCAAGAAACCAAACCAAAGGGCTTCGGAGTTATTGTACGTACAGTTGCAGAAGGGAAAAGCATAGCTGAACTCGAAGCAGATATGAAAGAATTGGTTGCCAAATGGGATAGCCTTTTTCAAGAACTTAAAAAAGCTCAGCCTCCGGTAAAATTGATCGGAGAAATAAATAAGAAACTTGCCATCCTGCGCGATATACTCAATGACACTTTTCAGGCTATTCACGTAAATAATGCCGAAATTGCCGATGAAATTCAGAATTACCTGAAGAATAAATCCACCGGATTGGAAGGAATAGTGAAGCTTTATAAAGGCAAGGCACCCATTTTTGACCATTTTGGCGTTGATAGACAAATTAAAGCGGCATTTGGAAAAACCGTCACGTTCAAAAATGGTGGTTATCTGATATTAGAGCATACCGAGGCAATGCATGTAATTGATGTAAATAGCGGTAACCGTTCTTCAGAAAACAATCAGGAAGCTAATGCATTGGAAACCAATCTGGAAGCAGCCAAAGAAATAGCACGCCAGCTTCGATTGCGTGATATGGGTGGAATCATCGTGATTGATTTCATTGATATGCACAACCAAGAACATAAAAACCAACTTTATCAAGTATTGAAAGATGAGATGAAGACCGATAAGGCCAAGCATAACATTCTTCCTCCATCAAAATTCGGTTTGGTTCAGTTAACCCGCCAAAGGGTACGACCTGAAACAAATATCAAAGTGCTTGAAAAATGCCCTACTTGCAACGGAAGTGGTGAAATTGGACCAACCATTTTGGTAACAGACGAAATTGAAAACAACATCCGCTTCATCCTAAAGGAGCAAAATGAGAAAAATATTACCCTGGCGGTTCATCCATTTGTGGGATCTTATCTGCAACATGGACTTCCTTCAACTCAAATGCGTTGGTGGTGGAAGTATGGATCTTGGGTGAAAATTAACTCCATCTCTTCTCTTAACTTCCTTGAATATCAATTCTATAACAAAGTTGGAGAGGAAATAACCGTTTAATTTTTCACCGGAAAGCCCTTGATCAATCTGGATTCAGGGGCTTTTTTCAAAGGCAAAATTCCATACCTTTTAAAGCATCTTATTTATTTAATTAATAGAATTTGGCGGGCCCCCTCCGCCCAAACCTATTTTTAAACAACTACAAAGGTCAGGAAGTGGGCGTTCGGGTCACGCTTTCAGCTGTAGTCCAAGTTCACTTTGCTAATCGCTGCGTGAACTTGGAGCTACTTGCTTCAATCGTTGCCCGAGGTGCAAACCCAGGCTGTAATGCTAACCAATCAAACTTATCAAACCTGAATTGACTGAATTTAATTGCCAATGAAAGAAAAAATGGCCAATGCAATTCTCATTAATTCACTAAACTTTGACTGGCAAATTACTTTGAACGAAGGACGTCAGGTTGGGGTTTAGTTCGGGCAGGGATAGCAACGGAAAGCCCACAGCCCGAACCCTTTCGGGCGAGGACTTGAAGTGAATAGCCCGGCGATTTTGCCTTTTGCAACTTGTAGTTTAACCGAAATGCCTGGGGGCAAAAGCGGCCCGCCCCTAAAATAAACTACAAATTAGGAACAAGTGAAGAAATAGCCTGGAACAATTTCAATTCCCTATTAGATTGAGGATAATGCGTAATAATTCGTTCACGAGCCTTTTCAGACAAGGAGTTTAAGTCGGCATGAAGGGCCAATTTTACCAAATCAACCAATTTATTGATATCGCGAATTTCTAGAATAAATCCAGTATCACCAATGATTTCAGGCATAGAAGAAACATTAGAAACAATTGGCACACAACCAGATGCCATAGCTTCTGATAAAGAATTTGGAAAACCTTCGGATATGGAGAATTGCAAATAAAACAAAGATTCTTGGTAAAATTTACCAATTTCATGGTTTGGCACCAAAGGAATACGTTTTAAGTTGGCAGGATCATTACTGGTATTGGTTTGCCGGGATGCTCCAATTAGAACAAACTCATAATCAGGAAAGTATCTTGCAAGTTGTTCCACCAAATCTACACCTTTAAGTTTGGCTCGGTTGGCGTCTTCCATGTAACCTGCAACAGTTAGAAATTGCTTTTTCCGAGGCCCGTTTGGTTTCCATTGTTCGGGGTCGTAGCCATTTTCTACAGGAAAAACCGGGGTATTAAGTTGAGGGAAAAAATTGAAAACCCCTTGCAATTTGTTGTCTTCCAAATAGTAAGTGTTTTCATAAGCCATTAATTTTTCATGAACCGGACAAAGCAAATTAGCCAAAAAATAACTTTTACCAATAAACCATTTCAAAAGACCATTTCGAAGATTTCCGTAGCTTAAAGTCGGGTAAGCCACACAATCACTTCCGCAACAAATGATAATATGAGGAACTTTAAAAATCTTTCCTAGAAGGCCGGGCAAAAAGGAGTGATAACCGCCGAATTGCGAAATACAAACTGAAAAGCTTGAGAGATTAAATAAAAGAAAAGTAAATTGTTTAAAAAAAACCCAAGGAAGGAGCAATTTACTAGACGCATTAAATTGAAATTCAATCACATCGAATTGTCTAGAAAGAATTCTAATATCCTTTTCGATAAAGGAAGCCCTTTTAATAAAGAACATTAGCAGTTTAGGTTTCTTGTAATTCATAAGGTTACTCGGACAAAGGTAGGAAGCAAAATGAAAGCGTTGTAAATTTAAGCTATCGGTGTGCATATCTTAATTCTAAGCATCTTTGCATCCAAACGGAGAAGTCCAACCACATGGGAATAATTCAAAGACAAAGTTTGGCAAATGCAATTCTGATTTATTCAGGGATTTTGATTGG
>JAIBAJ010000076.1 GCA_019695265.1 Bacteroidia bacterium
TCCCAGACCAGGTTCCAGTACTACGGTAAATACCTGTTGCGAGGGCCCCGTTTAGTGTATTAAGGTAAGTAGGGTTACCTGTATAATGAGTTCCATTTACGCAAAATCCATTTGATTGGGCATTGTTAGTAAATGAAAACTGATAAAAAACACCATTGGTATAAGCAATATTGTAGGACTGTCCAGCGCCTAAACTAAGAGACTGAGAGGTACAGGAAGGAGCCGCAGCTGCTCCAGAGTTTACAACATTGCATTGACTCGTTGCAAGTTGGGAAGAAAGCAAAAGAGCAAAAAAACCTAATGTGTTTATTGCAATTACCTTCAAATTTCTTGTAAAAAAACTCTTCATCGGACAGGTATTAATTTAACAGACAAGGAACCTAATTAAATTGGGTGACTTGAAAAACTAGTTTCGTTGGTTTAGCGTAGATTTAAGTAAAATGGTTTCAATAAATAGTGAAACATCTTCATAATAGTTCTTTGTCGCAAAGAGAGATCTCTAAATACCATACAATAGCTATTAAAAAGATGTTTCAAACAAATTTAAATCTACCTTAATAATCCATTTTTCAAAAATTATGATACCTACAAGAATTTTTTGTCTTGAGGTTTCAGTCAATTATTTTCTAATAACTTCTGCTGAGCCGCTTTCGGTTGGATTGGTAATATCCTTCCCATAAACGGCTTGTGACAAATTAGATACAGTGCCTTGTAATTGGTTTATTAATTTTTGTTGTTCTTTAATTGCTTCCAATAAAACAGGAACCATGTGACTGTATTGAACTGATTTATAACCTTGGCTATCGGTTTCAACTAACTCAGGAAAATACAGTTCTAATTCTTGCGCTATGAAACCAATTTCAGTTTTGTCTTTAAAAGCTTTCTCTGGAAATTCTTCTTTTCTCCAGTTGTAAGTTACTCCATTAACAGCTAAAACCCTATCAAGAGAATTGGTCAATGGTCTAATGTTCTTTTTGAACCTAGCATCTGAAGTTTCATTGATACCATTTGAAACTACTTTACCACTAATGCTAATATTACCGGTTCCAACCAAATTGTAAGAGTTTAGGTTAATATTAGCGGTAGCAATACAGTTACCCATTCCGTCACCGGCAACTGAAAAAGCATTTGTAGCTACCCAAGAAGGGGTACCTGTACCAGCATTAGGTAGAGTAAGAGCATATTGTATGCCGGCGGAACCAGCAGATACTCCGGGGACTGTTAGGTTTACCCAAGAAGTACCGTTGTAGTATAACATATCACCAGTAGCAGCAGGAATACTTAAAGAGGTAACTGCAGCAGAACCCCATTCAATGGCAGTTCCAGCACTATTTACTTTTAGCACTTGGTTTGCAGAACCTAAAGTTGACCTTAAATCTCCGGTTGAGGAAGCCATAACAAGCGAAGCATTGGTAATTGAAGTAGTGGCAACAGTGGAAGCTAAACCGCTGAATTTAGCATTTCCAACCACATGAAATTTTTCACCTGGTGCTGTTGTTCCAATACCAACATTTCCTTGATCGAATATGGCCGCATAGTTATTTTGACCATTAGATGCTGTTGCATACAGGGCAACGTTGTTTAAGTTATTACCACCACTTGCACGAGAAGATGTGTTATTTAAATATGCCACATAATCTGTTAAGGCCCCTGAAGTAGTATTGAACGTTCTGTTGTGAACTGCATAAAAAGCCTTTTCATTATTATTAGTAGATCCACCGCCTGGGCCAAGGTTGTGTTGAATTTCAATTTTTGCAGTTGGGGTTGTTGTACCTACCCCAATATTTCCACCATCGAAAACTCCATCTCCATTTAATCTGAAACGAGCAACTTGAGCCGTAGCACTTTGATTTTCCACGAAAGCACCACTAGTTGATGCGCTAGAAATAGTAGTCCAAGCTGTCCCAGTATAGTAATAGAACCCCGGTCCATTTGTTCCATCTCCATCTGTACTATAAATTAACATACCGGCTTCTGTTGACGACAAGCCAGTAGGCCTGGATGCCCAAGTCATACGTGGAATCAGCATACCTTTTCCTGTAGCATCCACGTCCAACATAGATTTAGAGTTCGCTGCAGCACCAGTTGTGTTAATTCCGACGCCTTGACCAAGCGAAGAGTAAATGTTGGCACCCAATACAGCGGTTAAGATGAGTGTAAATTTTCCTAGCTTCATATTTTCTTATTTTAAGGATTTTTGCTTTACAAAAAAATGAAATGTGAAATCAAATATACCAGTATTTTGGTAGTTAACGAAAAAAAAATAACCAAGGGGTTCAAAATTACGACAAACGACATAGTTTTCATATTTTAACTAGATATCTATCCGATAAAGAATGCCCACATTAACACCTCCCCAAAAAAAGTGAGAAGTCCGTTTAGTATCGTATAGTGTGCCATCCAAAAGAGAATTTGGTCCTGGAGTAATTCCATCATCTTTCAATGGAATGCCATCGTGACCGCGCATATTATTTACTCCATATGCAATTCTGACACCACCGTTCAAAAACAAATCTTCTGCAAGATACATATCAAATCCAAAACCAATTATTGGCGCATAATACGTCTTATTCCAAGAAGATATCGTGTTTTTTTCTACTACATATTGATCTTTGGTACTTGAAGATTTATAATTAGCACTAAATAGCATACCATATTGAAATCCTAACTCAAAATATGCACCTGACTCCAACATATACTTAGCATATAATGGGATATCAAATCCGGTAAATTTAACTCCACTTTCATATGAAACCTGATTACCTGCCAGGGTATCCAAACCTGTCCATTTCAAATTATAAGTAGTAAAAGCAGGATTAAGGCCTATTCCAATATGATTATTGGCATACCAAAAAAAAGCAAGTCCATAAGAACTTCCAAAACCAGGTTGAACCTTAGAATCTTCTCCCCATTTATTCAAATTTTTATTAAAATTCCAGGTTGATTTTATCATATAATTTGCCCCGAATAGCAAAGAAGAACTATATCGCTTTATGCTATCCGGTCTTTTCTTTTTTTGAGAAAAGGCTTGAAAGCCAATACTTATGGAAATTAATACAAGTAAAATTACTTTTTTCATTTGTATCCTTTGTACTAAATTCAATAATTAAGGTTCTATTTTTTATTTCCATAATTTTCAACAGTATATTTGCATGATGTCGAAACGTTGGTTCATACTTTTTACAATTATCTCTTTTTCAGCGATAGGTCAAAATTCAAAATTAAGTCCCGAATTCTATTGTGAAGCGCAATTTCACCAATTGGAACAAGTTGAGCCTAAAATTGAAACTATCATTGAATGGGCAAAAAAAAGGACAGGTAAAACCTTCCGAATTAAAAATGAAATAAAGGGACCGTTAAGTTTGCATTACTTATTAGAAGAAACTTATCAGGGTCTTCCAATATTCTTTTCCACTTTCAAAGTTAACACCACCAAAAAAGGACAAATTTTATCTACTTTTAATTCTACCCGAACTTTTGAATCCACTCAAGGGGATTTCCCCCCCCATACAGCAATTTCTGAATTTCTAAATAGTCTTGGCAACTTTCCATGGAAACTTATAGAAGAAGAAAATGGATATTTTGTTCACAATTCTGAATTAATTCGATGTAAACGGATACAACACACCGATGAAAATAATCAATATCGGGAAACAATCCTTGATCAGGAAGGGCAAGTTTTGTATTCCAATGATTTACTAGTATATTTCCAAGAATCTGTTAAACTTGAAATAGATACTCCTTGTACCGGAAATATTTATTTTCCGGATCCTTTAACCAGTTCAGGAAATTCGTACGGAGGTCCATGGGTAGATAATTCAAACAACAATTCAATAGAATTAAGTTCCCAATTAGTTTCCAAGCAAGTAACATGTAGTTTTAGCAATGACAGCTTTAGACTACAAAATTCAGCGGTTGTCATTATGGATGTTAGCAGTCCATCCATCAGGCCATCCGTTTCGAGCACTCCAAGTTTTTTATACAGTAGGGACCAATCCGGTTTTGAGGAAGTAAACGCACTTTATCATTTAACTCATTTTAATAGTTATATTCACAATGAGCTAGGATTCCCAAATATTTGCAATTACCAAATTGTTGTAGATGCTCATGCTATGAATGGTGCGGATAATAGCAACTTCAATCCGGCCTCCTCCCCTCCCCGATTGAGTTTTGGGGATGGTGGAGTTGATGATGCCGAAGATGCCGATGTAATAATTCATGAATATGGACATGCGATTTCCTATAGTGCTGCACCTAACACTAATTCAGGTTTAGAAAGGACCACTTTAGATGAAGCTGGGGGAGATTATTTTGCGTCTTCATATTCTAGAAGAATTTCAGAAAATCAATGGTATAACGTATACACCTGGGATGGACACAACGAATTTTGGACAGGAAGAATATCAAATTCCACCGACCATTATCCAGAAGATTTAGTTAACAACAAATACAATGATGCTGATATTTGGAGTAGTGTTTTAATGGAAATCTGGGAAGATCTTGGCTTTCAGATTACAGATCAATTATTAATTCAGGCAAATTTAAGTTATTCCCCAAATATGTCAATGCCCAATGCAGCAATGTTGTATCTGCAGGCCGATGAATTATTATATGGTTCTGCCCATTTTCAATCAATTAGAGACCATATGGTAGCGAGAGGTTTATTACCAGAAGACGTAGGTATTGAAAATTTGGTGGAAGAAAATTCACTTCGAGTAATAGGAAGTCTCGAGTTTTATCAAGGAACTGGAAATTTGATTTTAGTTTCAACAAAAAACTCCATTCAACCCATTCAGTTATTTTCAATTGAAGGAAAACTACTTCATACTTTTGAATTTCGAAATAAACAGGTTGAGCTATCACCATCACTATTGTCGCCTGGTACCTATATACTTGTTGCAGGTGACACCCCAATCCGAATAATCCGTTAATCAATTAGCAAGCTTACGCAATTTCCACTTACTTTCAGGTTGATTTGCTGACTTTCTTGAAATTTCTAGTTGATTTTTATTCAACAAAAAAGTTACCAGTGCTGAGGCTGCCAATTCTTCTATTTCAACATGTTGCACCATCAGTTCAGGAGAAAAATGCTTTTTCACAAAATGGGTATCAAAGTTACCATTAACAAAGGCAGGATGGTTAATTGCAAATTTGCAGAATGGCAAAGTTGTTTCTACGCCTACAATTTTATAATCCTCAATAGCTCTAGTTAATTTAGCAATGGCATCATTTCTATTAGAACCAAAAGCAATTAATTTAGATATCATTGGGTCATAAAAAATTGGAATTTCCATCCCTTCTTCGATGCTATCATCTACCCGAACACCAACACCTGAAGGTTTAACGTATTTCGTAATTGTTCCAATATCCGGCATAAAGTTATTGGAAGGATCTTCTGCACAAACCCGAATTTCTATTGCATGACCATTTATTTTCAAATCGGATTGAGAAAAGGAAAGCGGCAAATTTCTGGCTACATTTATTTGCTCTTTCACTAAGTCTAATCCAGTAATAAATTCCGTAACAGGGTGCTCGACTTGAAGTCTTGTGTTCATTTCCAAGAAATAGAAATCCAATTTTTCATCTACTAGAAATTCTACTGTTCCTGCACCACTATAATTACAAGCTTTAGCAATATCAACGGCGCATTTACCCATTGCTTCCCTTTTTTCAGGAGTTAGAATACAAGAAGGTGCTTCTTCAACCACTTTTTGATGTCTGCGCTGAATACTACATTCTCTTTCAAACAAATAAACCACATTACCATGATTATCTGCCAAAACTTGAATTTCAATGTGTCTTGGAGAACCAACATATCTTTCAATAAAAACTGAACCATCACCAAAAGAAGCCACAGCCTCATTTACGGCGAAATTCATTTGTTCTTTAAAATCTTCTGCCTTTTCTACCACTCTCATACCCTTACCTCCTCCACCGGCAGAGGCTTTTATTAGAATTGGAAATCCAATTTGCTTGGCTGTTTCTAAAGCTTCATCCACATTTGAAATAGCTTCATCTGTTCCGGGCACCAATGGTACGTTGTACTTTTTTGCAGCTTGCTTAGCAGACAACTTACTACCCATCATTTCCATTGCTTCGGCAGATGGACCTATGAAAGTTAAACCTGCTTGTTTTACCTTCCTAGCAAACTCGGCTCTTTCACTTAAGAAGCCATAACCCGGATGAATACCATCACATTTACTGCTTTTAGCTATTTCAATAATTCTATCTATAACTAAATAACTTTGACTAGATGGGGGCGGGCCAACACAATAAGCCTCATCTGCATATCTAACATGTAAAGCATTTTTATCGGCTTCGGAATAAATGGCAACACATTTAATACCCATTTCGTGCGCACTTCGCATGATACGCAATGCAATTTCTCCTCGGTTTGCAATAAGAATTTTATTCATGAAAAAAATGATGGGCGAAGATAGAGTTCAAAATTCAAAGTTTTTAGTTTAAAAAATACTTCCAACTTTGTCGGCAGAAATTTACATGAAAGAGTTTGCCATCCATCCCTCTTTTACCTCAATTGATGAGGTAATGGAAGCTATCCAATCGAATACCAAAGCCATTTTAAGCGATAAGGCCAAAGAACAAATTACTAAAGTTAGGAAATTCTTAGATGCAAAACTAGACTCCAGCAATCAACCATTATACGGAGTAAATACTGGTTTTGGAGCCCTGTATAACAAAAAAATCTCCAAAAAGGACTTAAATAAACTACAAGAAAATTTAGTTAAAAGTCATGCTTGTGGAACTGGTCAGGAGGTTCCAACTGAAATTGTAAAATTGATGTTGCTTTTGAAAGCAAAATCGATGAGTTTTGGAAATTCAGCAGTTCAATTAGAAACAGTAGAAAGATTATTGGACTTTTACAACCATGAAGCCTTGCCTGTAGTGTATGAGCAAGGTTCGTTGGGAGCTTCCGGAGATTTGGCACCCTTAGCACATTTATGTTTACCACTCATTGGTTTAGGGGAGGTCAATTATAGGTCACAACGAATTAAAGGCTCCTCGGTATTAAGAAAATTAAAACTTAAACAAGTTGAATTAGTTAGCAAAGAAGGACTTGCCTTATTAAATGGCACTCAATTTATGCAAGCATTTGGAGTATATTGCATACATGAGGCTGAACGTTTGTACAAATTAGCAAACACTATTGGAGCAATTTCTCTTGAAGCATTTGATGGGAGAATAGAACCCTTCCATTCCCTTATTCAAACTATTCGTCCACACCTAGGTCAAATTGAAACTGCATTGCAATTCAGAGAATTATTAAAAGGCAGTGAATTAATTTCCCAAAAGAAACAACATGTGCAGGATCCCTACGCATTTCGATGCATACCTCAGGTACATGGAGCCACTTTTGACACTATTCGCTACGTAAAATCAGTATTCGAAACAGAAATAAATTCAGTAACAGACAATCCAACCTTATTTCCTGATGAAGATTTATTGATATCTGCAGGAAATTTTCATGGACAACCTTTAGCACTGACAATGGATTTCCTTGGAATTGCTTTGGCAGAACTAGGTAATATTTCTGAACGTAGAACCTATCAGTTAATTTCAGGATTAAGGGGTTTACCATCCTTTTTAGTGGCCAATCCTGGATTAAACTCAGGATTCATGATTCCACAATACACTGCAGCAGGGATTGTTAGTCAGAATAAGCAGTTAGCAACCCCGGCTTCAGTGGATAGTATAACTTCAAGTGCCGGACAGGAAGATCATGTAAGTATGGGAGCAAATGCTGCAACCAAATGTTATAAAATCGTTGAAAACATCTATACCATTTTAGCCATTGAATTATTCACTGCGGCACAAGCAATAGAATTTAGAAGACCTAAAAAAACATCGATTAAACTTGAAAAAATTCTAAATGCCTACCGAAAGGAAGTACCATTTATTCAAGAAGATACAACCATGTACCCGGAGATTCAACGGACAATTAAATTCATTAAAAAAGTAAAAATATAAGTCTGGACTACCACTACATTTTTTAAAACAAGAGGTAAAAAAAATTAAGATATACTTGAGCAAAAAATGTATGATTCAAGATTGAAAATTTTTCTTATAGTATTATTTTTACCTGAAACTTAATTAAGGTAACAAAAAGACTTACATTTTCGATTAAGTCAATGAAATTAATTATGGAAACATTTAGCAGAGGAACCAAAGTAACACATCCACAGTACGGAGAAGGAACCATTGTTTCGGTGGACGAATTTACCTACCAGATCAATTTTCAAACCAGAGGAAAAGTTGAAGTATCAAAGAAATTTACAGGATTAAAAGCCGAAAAAGAAATGCCCGAATTAGATGAATCCATTGAATGGAGTGCGTTAGAAATCGCATTAATCAATGTACTAAACAAATATTCTGACTTAAGTCCAACCATTCCATTGGGAGATAAGTGGATTGGTGGCAAGCTTATTTTTGAACCGGGCACACCCGGCTTGAAAGGAAAGGAAATCCCCATTGAAACATTTTTCCATAAAGTAGTTATGGTTAGGGACAGGTTGAGAGTATTAGAACAGAACATTAATTCAAACGACAAACTTAGTCCGGAGGAAAAGGTTAACCTTCAACAGTATATTACCAAGTGTTATGGAAGTTTAACTACTTTTAATGAACTTTTCAGAAGGGCAGAAGATAAATTTGTCGGTGACAAAAAATCAGGTGAATAACTATTTAATTATAGCAATTCTTAAAGAGAATTTGCCATAATTAAGTGTATCAACAGTGGAATAATCAGTATTTGAAACTCGACAATTAAAATCACCTTTAACAGTATAAATATAGTTTATTGTTGTGTCGGCGATACCGGTAATTAAGGTATCGACAAGTTCCACTTTTCTGATAAAACAATTGGATCCACTTTGATTTGGAGGATAGGCAGAAGAAAGTACTTTATTTTGTCCATTAAAGGCCACAATTTCAATATACTCAGCACTTTCCGAATTAAAGGAAAGGGATTTACCTTCCAGGGATTTAGGATCACCATAGAAATTAAGTAATGCACCCCACTGATAGGATTGCAAGGGGAAAGCGGTTAAATTTCCTTCAAAATATGGATAATTACTTTGATAAACCAGGTTTTGGTTAGCCTTTTTAAATTGGAGATAAAATCTTGAATAAATGCTATCAAGATTAGGGCATTCCAGACATTCTCCTCCGCAATCAACTCCGGTTTCAGAGCGATTTTGAATACCATCGGTACAGGTATTTTCGTTTAATGGATTATTGTTATTTTTATTACAAGACAAAAGCAATAAGGAAGAAATTACAGCAAATAGGAAAATTATTTTTGTCATTTGGATAGCCTTAAGGTTTATATTTAAATAAGTTAGAATAGCAAAAAGTTGGGGTTAGGCTCGGGTAGGGATAGAGGCAAGTAGCCCACAGGCGACCGAAGCCCCAAGGCGAAGGAAGACGAGGACTACAGCCGATAGCCCGACCATTCGCATAAAAAACTATTTGGAGAGGAGCAAGTAAAATTGGGCGAATGGGACCCGCCAAAACAGAAAAACTCTTTGGAAAAGAATCATAAATTTCCATGGTTAATTGGACGGATTAGAGGGCCTATAAAAGCGGAAGTCCAAAGATGCAAAAATTTTCATTTTCATCTTTGGACTTACCAACAAAAGAGGAACAAACAATTAGGATTGCTGAGTCTCCGGTTTAGGCATTAACACCTTTCTGGAAAGGCGGAATTTTCCTGTTTTAGGATCAATTTCAACCAATTTCACTTTCAATTTATCACCTTCTTTTAGCACATCTGTGACATTTGCGATTCTTTTCCAATCAAGTTCAGAGATATGTAAAAGACCATCTTTACCAGGCATAAATTCAACAAAAGCACCAAATGTTTGGATATTTTTAACGGTACCTTCATACACTTCTCCAACTTCCGGAATAGCGGTAATTCCTTTAATACGAGCTACTGCAGCATCTAGTCCGGCTTTATCAGCGGAATAAATTTGAACATACCCTTTATTATCTTTTTCTTCGATACTAATAGTTGTATTTGTTTCCCGTTGCATTTCTTGGATTATTTTGCCGCCCGGGCCAATAACTGCTCCAATAAATTCCTTATCGATAATGATAAGTTCGATACGTGGGGTATGAGGTTTGTAATCTGCACGAGGTTCAGATATAGCTTTACTCATTTCACCAAGGATGTGAAGGCGACCTTCTTTAGCTTGGTTCATGGCTTCTTCTAGAACTTGGTAAGAAAGTCCATCCACTTTAATATCCATTTGGCAAGCAGTGATACCATCTTTAGTACCCACTACTTTAAAATCCATATCACCTAAGTGATCTTCATCGCCGAGGATATCGGACAAAACTGCATAGCGACCGGTTGCATCTGTAATAAGCCCCATAGCGATACCGGAAACTGGTTTCTTCAATTTAACACCTGCATCCATAAGAGCCATAGAACCGGCACAAACTGTAGCCATGGAACTAGAACCATTTGATTCAAGCACATCGGAAACGATACGAATGGTATATGGACACTCTTGAACAGAAGGCAACATTTGTTTAAGTCCGCGAAGGGCAAGATTTCCGTGTCCAACTTCGCGACGACCTGGAGCTCTATTCGGTTTTACTTCACCGGTTGAAAAGCCAGGGAAATTGTAATGAAGCATCAGGTTATTCATACCTTCATACACAGCTCCATCAATAATTTGTTCATCGTCTTTGCTACCGAGTGTAACGGTAGTTAAAGATTGAGTTTCACCACGGGTAAAGATAGAACTTCCATGAGGAGAAGGCAGGTAATCTGTTTCTACCCAAATTGGGCGGATTTGACGGAGATCGCGGCCATCTAAACGGCGGCGTTCGGCCAAAACACAATCCCTCATTGCTTCCTTTTCGATATCGTGGAAATATTTACCAAGTAGCGACTCTTTTTCGGCAGCTTCCTCAGGAGCCAAGGTATCGATAAAGGCTTGTCTAACGGCTTCAAATTTTTCTTTACGAGCTTGTTTACTTGCATTACCTTCTTTAGCCACGGCGTAAAAGCCTTCGTAGGTTGCGGCTTTAACTTTCTCTTTAAAGTCAAAGTCATTTACTTCGTGAGAATATTCGCGTTTAGGAGAAGATTTAGAAACAAGAGCTGCCAATTCCAATTGGGCTTGACATTGCAATTTTATTTCTTCGTGAACAAATTTAATTGCATCGATCATAGCTTGTTCAGAAACTTCTTTCATTTCACCCTCCACCATGAGAATATCTTTAGCGGAACCTGCCACAATCATATCCAAATCAGCATTTTCGAGTTCGGAGCGATTAGGATTAATTTTGAGAGCGCCATTGATTCTGGCCACGCGTACTTCAGAGATAGGTCCATTGAAAGGAATATCAGATACAGAGATAGCTGCTGAAGCGGCGAAACCGGCCAATGCATCCGGAAGAATTTCGTTATCGAGGGAAATAAGTTGAACATTCACTTGAACATCCGCGTGGAAATCGTCGGGGAAACAAGGGCGAAGAGCGCGGTCAATTAATCGGGAAATAAGAACTTCGTAATCAGACAAACGACTTTCACGTTTTTGGAAAGAACCTGGGATTCTTCCGGCGGAGGCGAATTTTTCCTGGTAATCAACTGATAAAGGAAGAAAATCTACACCTTCTTTAGCTTTTTTATTAGCAACCACAGTTGCAAGAAGCATGGTATTACCCATACGCACAACAACACTTCCATCGGCTTGTTTAGCCAACTTTCCAGTCTCTATACTGATTTCGCGACCATCGCGAAGATTAAACTTTTTTACAATAGCTTGCATGAATGAACATTTGAATTGCACAAAAAGAAAAAAGGCAACTTTCATTGCCTTTTCTCCTTTGTTGGATAAATTACTTACGTATGTTTAGTTTTTTGATTACTTCCCTATATTTTTCAATATCGGTGTTTTTCAGGTAGTCTAATTGACTACGGCGTTTACCAACCAGATTCACCAGCGCTCTTTGGGTACCAAAATCCTTAGCATTTTTTTTAAGGTGATTGGTTAGGTGATTGATCCGCAAGGTAAACAAAGCAACCTGGGATTCGGCATTTCCGGAGTCAGACTCACTATTGCCATGCTTTTTGAACAATTTCTTCTTTACGTCTGCAGTCAGATACATCTTCTGAATATTTACTTTTTTAAGGCCGCAAATGTAATTTAAAATTCAATAGTCCTAACAAGAATAGCAAATTATTTTTTTCTTTTATCAATTTAAAAATCCTGGCAGATGGAAATTAGTTCAGTTTAACCAGTTTTTTATGAGCTTGTTCATTTCCCAGTTGGAGATTAAGGTATAACAAACTTGGAGAAGGCAATGTGTTAAGGCTGATTAAAGTTTGAGGTTCGTTCAAAGTAATTGGACCATAAACCAGTTGACCTAATGCATTTGTAATAGTCAGATTTGAATTAAGCCAATTGGGAGGAACTTGAATTTGAAAAGAGGAATTAAAAGGATTAGGAAAAACCTGAAGCATTTCCAGGTTATTATCCTGAAAACTTGTTGTTCCCGGGCAATCATCAATTCCCATGGTACGAACAAATCGAGGAACGATGTACGAAATCATGGTATCAATATAGGACAAGGCATAGTCCCGTGACATATTGGGATTGGTAATTAACTCCGAGGTAACCATATCCTGGCCCCAAACGGCTACTGCCTGATCATTATCCCACCAATCCCATGGGCCGGACTGTTGAGCAGGGGTGGTATAAAAAGGACAAAGACCTTCAAACTGATTATTCCGTTGATTGATGGACTGGGTAATAGGATCTATAAAGGCAGGATTTCGAAAAATGGCATTATTATCTCCATAAATAGGATTATTACAACGTTGAGCAATTTCGTATGGACCGGTCACATAGACTACGTTTCCGCCGGTAGTGGGAACTATTACCATTCCTTCAGTATAAGGAGCATAAGGGTCACCTGGGACATGGAAACAAATCATAGGAACTTCACCTGGTTCAAGCCAGGTGGAATCACCTAAAGCCCCGCCTGCATTAATTGCAAGAGATATTTTTGCATCATAGCCTGGCCAATTGGGCAAGTTATAGGCCGGATCCCCACCAAAACCGTCGTAATTTCCCATTTGCAAGGTATCTATATAAGGCAGGGCAGTATTACCGTCTAGAAACTTAGGTAGCGTAATCTCTTCGTACTTGTCCAAGGTAGCATATGCCATAGAAATAAAGCCGGCCGAACCTAAACCCATTAAACCAATGTTATCAGGATCAACTTTGTACAACCGGGTAGTAGCGGCATCTTTCTTAAAGAATCTAACGGCAGATTTCACATCCTGAACCGCCCTGTAAACAGCTTTCAACAATGAAGAAGTTCTCGCATCCTGATCTGAAGAAATAGCATTCCAGCCTTGGCGATAAGACAATGCCGCAGCGACAAATCCACGGCGGGCAAACTGCCTGCATAATTCAACCACACTGCTATCGTTACGGCTTCCCAAAACACTTTGATTATATGGTTGAGGAAGAAAATTTCCTCCATGCAAAATAATCATTAATGGGCGGGAAGAAGCCGTATCGCCCATTGGTTCGTAAAACGTCATGGTTAAATCTCCTTGGGGAGGTAAACCGGTGGTATAAGGCCAATAAATCCTATTGGTACTATAAACAATATTATCGGTAGAATCAACAGACGAGAACACCTCCTCACAGAATCTGGTTTGTCCAAAAGATAAGAAAGATGAGAAAAGTAGGGCAAAAAGTAAACTGAAATTCTTCATAGTAAGGAAAGTATTTAATAATCAAGAACGTATCCCTTTTCGGCGCACAATTTAACCATGGTTCTATTAACCACACCAAAAAAAGTATCTCCAAACCGATACAATTCCATTTGCCGTTTTTTCATTTTTAAAAATTCCTCCCTTTTTACGGAAAGCATTTTTAGAATATTCACATACTCAATTCGTTCTCTTTTCTTATCTTCAATATAAGCATACAGTTCCTTTTCACTCAATTTGGAGGTTTTTTCATCCATATACTCTCTTTTGAATGAGGCTAAATTTAATTCCTTCTTATTGTTTGACAAATCGACCAAATCCCATTCAGCATTTTTATCTTGGTACATCGCAGAGGCCTTAAAAAACGCTCTAGACTCATTGGACATATCATCGATTTTACGAGCTTCTTCATCCAATTTTAATTGAACTTTTGCTCTTTCGACCCCTTCCCTACCATAAGGAACATAGGTAGAATTGATCATGGTGCATGCTTCGAGAAGCAAATCATTATCATAGCCTTTTTCAAAGTAAATATTAGGCTCTTTGATTCCAATGATATGGAAAGTTCCCCCGGTAATTTCAGATATGGATTGCCAACCTAGAACTTCCTTTTTATTTTCATAGGTTTTAAAATAAAGAGTATTAAAAACGATGTTTTTTTCTTTAGCCAATTCACATGCCTTGGTGATATCGTAACCATTATTCACACCGCCATTACCAACTAAGAACACCACTTTTACAGCATTAGTCTCTTTGCTCCATCCCATTTCTTTTACCACCGTATGCACTGCGTCACCAATTAACACCTTGCCTTTAGCTGTAGACTCCTTTATTGAAAACAACTCATTAGCTACCTTATCAATATCAAAAGTAAGGTCGGTCATTATCTTGACATATGCATTTTCCTCACCAAAACTAGGGCGACCAAGGCAAACCAAACCAAGTCGGAAATCTGGGGCCGGTTTTAAACGATTCATTTCATTAATAATCTCCCAGAAATTAGATTTTACAGAAGAAAGAATCCCGCCAGTGCTTGAACTGATGTCAACAACGAAAACAACATCAACGGGCGGTTGTTTGGATTTAGAAGAAGCTGATTGCTTATTTTGAGAAAAAGAAATTAAGGATTGGAAAAGAAAAAGCAGGAGGAAAATCCAATTTAGAAATGGACCTGGTAATTCTTTCCTTTTATTCATGTATACTTTCCTGTTCCTAAATATCACCAATAAGGCTGCTAAGATATTAAAAAAAGTACAAAAACTATACCTTTGAAGCGATGATAGAACAAGATTTAGAAAACAACTGGAACGAAGTAAGGTCCTATTTCGAGTCCAAATTTGGAGGAGAAATGGATTTGGATGGTATAATTTTCTTAATAGGAGTCAATGAGTTAGGGCAAGGATTTAGAAAATTCAAAAAACATGAAAAGATGGATATTATGCACGTAGCAATCTGCAAATTATTAAGCAGATATGGCTTTTATGAATTAGAAGGATATGATGAAGAAGGTTGGCCACACTACAAACTTAGCGAAGAGTTGCCAGTTTTAAAACCGGGGCAGCAACAGTTTTTGGTAAAACAAGCAATCATTGAGTATTATCAGGATTTCATTAAGGAATAGTTAGTTTTATAACTTTGGCCATAATCATGAGTGAAGAAAAAATTTACGATTACATAGTAATAGGATCCGGTTTTGGTGGCAGTGTTTCAGCAATGCGACTTGCTGAGAAAGGATATTCTGTTTTGGTACTAGAAAAAGGGAAAAAATACACCAATCAAGATTTTCCAAAAACCAATTGGCAAATAAATAAATACCTGTGGATACCATTGTTGAGGTGTTTTGGATTTCAAAAGCTAACCATGTTTAAGGAAGCCTTTGTATTAAGCGGTGTAGGTGTAGGTGGAGGAAGTTTAGTGTATGCCAATACCTTACTAGAGCCTGATGATCACTTTTATCAAAACCCTATTTGGTCTCATTTAAAGGATTGGAAAAATGAATTACGTCCATATTACTCCAAGGCTAAATTTATGCTTGGAGTAACCCCTGTACCTAAAATGTATTTGGCCGATCAATACATCCGTGATGTTGCAAAGGATTTGAATAAGGAAATTAGTTTCGAACCTGTTAATGTTGGAGTATATTTCGGTGACACTCACCAAGAAACAGATCCTTACTTCAAAGGTTTAGGCCCCAAAAGAAAAGGCTGCATAGAGTGTGCAGGATGTATGGTTGGATGCCGTGAAAACGCTAAAAACACCCTGGACAAAAACTACCTGTGGTTTGCTCAAAAATTTGGAGCAGAAATCCTTGCAGAAACCATGGTAGATCGAGTTGAATACAACGAAGGTGAATATAAGGTTAATACTTATAGCAGTACTGCTTGGTTTGGAGGAAGAAAAAAAACCTTTAGGAGCAGAGGAATTGTTTTTTCCGGTGGTGTATTAGGCACCATGGAATTGTTACTCAAACAAAAATACGAACTGGGTACACTTTCCAAACTTTCCAATAAATTAGGACATAACATTCGCACTAATTCGGAATCATTGTGTGGTATTAGTGATACCAAAGAAAAGATGAATCATGGAGTAGCCATTTCATCCATTTTTCAGGCTGACAAAGACACACACATTGAAATAGTTAAGTTTCCGGATGGAAGCAATGCCATGAAACTCCTTGCCACCATTGCCACCGGTAATGCAGCAAACGGTTTAATCAGAACCTTAAAAATGATTGGCAATTTAATTAAGCATCCAACCTTTTACCCAAAAATGCTGTTTGGAAAAAATTGGAGCACCAATACCATTATTCTCTTGGTAATGCAAACCTTAGATAATTCCATGCGCATGGTTTATAAAAAGGGATTATTTGGAGGTGGAATATCCATGGTCAACGATGGCCCAAACAAAGTACCATCTTATATCGAAACAGGACAAAAGGTGATGCACCTATTTGCAAAAAGATCCGAAGGAAAGGCCGGCAATGCCTTGACTGAAGTGATTTTCAATGTTAGTACCACTGCTCATATTTTAGGTGGAATTCCTATTGGAAAAACAGCAGAAGAAGGCGTTGTAGACCTCCATTTTCAAGTACATGGTTATCCCAATATGATTATTTGCGACGGAAGTATAATTCCATGCAATTTAGGAGTAAATCCAAGTTTAACTATAACGGCTCTAAGTGAATACGCCATGGGACAAATACCTGTAAAACCAGGACATTCCGGAGAAACACTTGAGGCTCAAATGGCTTCCATATAAAATAACAGAATTGTAGCAAAGGACCAAAATGTCAATTCCAATGAATCGACTTTTTTAAAAAATAATTTATATGCGGGCCCCCTCCGCCCTATTTTACTTTTGCTAATCCCAAAGTTACATGCATGGGCGTTCGGGTCACGCTATCGGCTGTAGTCCTCGTCCCACTAGGCTATCGCCATAGTGGTCCTGTGGGCTACTTGCCTCTATCGTTGCCCGATGCACAACCTCCAAAAGAACATATCAACCCAACTAATAACTGTATCTATTAGTCGTTTGCAAGAGGTAATACCGATTAATTAAAGGCAGCAAAAAACAATCAATCCGTTTATTTTCAAACACTTAATTACCATGGACGGTTGTATTATTTTCCTTAAACCCATAATTTCTATTGACAATTTTGGGTCAAAATAACCTGAATTCTATGCGGATGGCAGATAGGTACCGTGACATGTTGTTAAGAATATAAACTGATAGGCTGCGCATCGGGCAACGA
>JAIBAJ010000077.1 GCA_019695265.1 Bacteroidia bacterium
CTTTCCGCGGAGTTCGCGGTTTGTTTCTTTCCGCGGAGTTCGCGGTTTGTTTCTTTCCGCGGAGTTCGCGGTTTGTTTCTTTCCGCGGAGTTCGCGGTTAATTTCATTCCGCAGATTGCGCGGTTTATTTCATTCCGCGGAGTTCGTGGTTTATTTCATTCCGCGGATTTCGCGGTTTGTTTCTTTCCGCAGATTGCGCGGTTTGTTTCTTTCCGCGGAGTTCGCGGTTTGTTTCTTTCCGCGGAGTTCGCGGTTAGTTTCATTCCGCGGAGTTAGCGGTTAGTTTCTTTCCGCGGATTTCGCGGTTTATTTCATTCCACGGATTTCGCGGTTAATTCCATTCCGCAGATTGCGCGTTTTAGTTTCTTTCCGCGGATTTCGCGGTTAGTTTCTTTCCGCGGAGTTCGCGGTTAGTTTCTTTCCGCGGAGTTCGCGGTTAGTTTCTTTCCGCGGAGTTCGCGGTTTATTTCATTCCACGGATTTCGCGGTTAATTCCATTCCGCAGATTGCGCGGTTTGTTTCTTTCCGCGGATTTCGCGGTTAATTTTAATTCACAGAATAATTGGAATTAGTAATTCTTATAAATTTCTTTTAAATATTCCATAAAATCAGTTCGGTGGGGGCCCACTTTACTTCCAGCAACATGTCCTAAGCGAACAAAAACCATATGTTTGCTAGGTATTACACAAACATACTGTCCCAAAATTCCACGCATATAAAAAACCTCCTCACCCTCCACTTTGGCAATCCACCATTTTAAACCATAGTGATCCAATGGTTTTCCATCTTCATCCAATAGAGGGGCAGGAACTATACTTTCCTCCACAAAGGACGTATCAACTATTTGGGTTCCCAACCAATTACCTTTATGCAAATACAATAAACCAAAGCGAGCAAAATCACGTGCTGTGGCATTGAAACAACAATAACATTTCTCAATTCCATCCGGATTATCAACCGACCACAATGCCGGTTTAGTGGCATGCATGGGTTTCCACAATTTTTCTTCGGCATATTGACTTAGAGATTTCCCAACTGCCTTTTCAACCACCATGCCCAACAATTGAGTTTCGCCGCTTTTATACCTGAATACTTTTCCGGGTTCATCCTGGGCCTTAACTGTAGACATGGTTTTCTTTAAATCTTTACCAAAATAGGCCTCCGTAGTTATGCTAAAAGGCGAATTGTATGATTCATCCCAATCGGTTCCTGCACTCATGCTCAATAAATGACGTATAGTTATTTTCTCTTTTCCATCGGAATTGAAATCTGGCAAAAAATCACCTACCTTCTGATCCAAACTCTTTATTTTACCTTCTTTCAAAGCCACACCCGTTAGTATAGAAACAATAGTTTTTGCCATAGAAAAAGAACCCGAAATAGAGGTATCACTGTGATTCCAATATTTTTCAGCCACCACTGAATCATTGCGCAGCAATACAAATGCAACAGATTGGTTATCAACCAGCTCCTTTTCCAAACCTGCCGGAAGTGTTTTTTTATTGTAGTCAACAGCATTGGGCAATTCCTGCGGCGAATCAGTGTGAATAACCCTGTTGTTGAAAACCTGATAGTCATAAATTCCGGCCTTCATCAACTTCACAGCATCGTAAATATAGGTACGTCCGGAGGCAACGATATACACATTAATTAAAGCAAAAACTGATACCAAAGCGATTGCTACATAAATCAGGACTTTTTTCATGGCGTGAAGATAAATAAGGATGGTAAAACTAAGTGGTATTCGGTAAATTCAAACAGGGTATTTTATTTTTTTTGGAGGGAGCCCTTTTGCCTACCCAAGGTGTTTACCTGTTTGGGAGGATAGAGAAAACAACAAACCGGCTATCGCAGTTACGCCACCTACCATCTTGTGGTAGTGCGGGTTGCAGCCTCTACCTCAGCCAGAAATGGTCTGTTCAATTAGGAAAATCCTGGTATTTCAAACAGATTAACGGTATAGATACCAATAATGGTAGTGTACCAAATCAGCTAGTAGGTAACGTCGGGCAGGGATAGAAGTGGATAGCCCACAGCCCCGAACCCTTTCGGGGCGAGGACTAGGAACGGATAGCCCGGCCTTTTTGCCACTTCTATCAGTGTTCAAGACGCACCAAACCGGATGCAAAAAGGGCCCGCATAAAACAAAAAAAATAAAGTTAAAAAACCGAGGAACAGCAACACGGGAAACCTTTACAGCTTTGTTATACCTTTGCGGCCTTCATGCAAAAGCGAATTCAATTTTTTGGGACATTGGTATTTCTACTACTTCACTTGGGGATTAAGGCCCAGGAAAGTTCCAAAATTGAGATTTTACATGCCAATTCACTCGAGTATGATGAAAGTGTAGTAGGCAAAACCAAACGTTTGATAGGCGATGTAAAGTTGCTTCATGAAGGCGCTATCATGTATTGCGATTCAGCTTGGATGAACCAGGAAACCAATACGGTACAGGCTTTTAATCGAATTCATATTGAACAAGGCGATACCCTGGATTTGTATGGAGACAAACTTGATTACGATGGAAATACCAAGAAAGCCATTGTTACCGGGAAAGTGGTAAAACTCATTGATAAAGACATTACTTTAACCACAACCATTATTCATTACGATCGAAATACCGGCATTGCTAATTACCAAAATGGAGGAAAAATTGTAGACAAAAAATCGACGCTTACCAGCGAATTGGGCTATTATTACTCGTCTACAAAAGATTTTTACTATCGAAAAAACGTCAAGGTGGTGAACAAAGATTACACCATTTTATGTGACACACTACGGTTCAATACCAAAACAGAAATTTCATATTTTCTTGGTCCTACGCACATTGTTACCAAGGATAGCAGTAAAATTTATTGTGAATATGGTTGGAATGATACCAAGCGTGAACTTTCCAGATTTGAAAAAAACACCCGAATTATTTCCGACAAGCAAGAAATGTTGGCAGATGCCATTTTATATGACGAAAAGATCAAAAAAGGGCTAGCTTATTGCTATGTTCAAATTATTGACACCGCTAATCAAACCAATATCTTAGGCGATTTTGCCGAGTATTTTCAGGCCTACGACCGCACCATGATGACCGACAATGCCTTGTTGGTACAATACGATAAAAAAGACACCTTGTTTTTGCATGCTGATACCTTGCGGAGTTTTACACCCGACACTACCAAAGATCAGCGAATGATAAAAGCCTATTACAAGGTGAGGTTTTATAAATCGGACATTCAAGGCACCTGCGATTCGCTTAGTTATTTCCAGGGTGACTCCTTAATGCGAATGTATGGAGCTCCTGTATTATGGAGCGATTCAAACCAAATAACAGCCGATACCCTCTACTTAAAAATGCATGAAGGAAAGGTTTCGGATTTGTATTTAAGGAATAATTCATTCATTATTAGTCGAGAGGACAGTGTAAATTTCAACCAAATTAAAGGCCGTTTCATGCATGCCTTTCTTCGTGAAAACAAGCTGTATAAAGTTCGGGTTGAAGGAAATAGCGAAACCTTGTATTATGCCAAAGAAAGTGATGGAAACGATATAGGAGTAAATAAAGCAGAGAGTTCAGACATGTTGATTTGGGTTCAGGAAAATAAGGTTCAAAAAATAACCTTCATTACCAAGCCCACAGCCATTTTGCATCCAATGAAGGAAATGAATCCGGAAACCCGAAAACTCAAGGATTTCAAGTGGTATGAAGAAAAAAGGCCAAAAGATAGAAAGGATATTTTTGATTGGAGATAATTGGTTGGCAATCGTTACATTCGCAGCAGAAAAACACTTGCTTTGTTAAGGAAATCCATACTCGTTTATTGCTTTACCATCCTAACCGGATTATTGGTTTTGCAATCGTGCAAATATGATTTAGGCAATGCCTCTTGGGATACTGATTTAGTTGCCCCGTTGGCATCGGGAAGGCTGAGGTTAAGGAACATTATTCCTGACAGCCTCTTACAGACCAACACCGATGGTAGTTTGCGTTTTGTTTATGAACGAGACTTGGTTGGATTACCCTTGGATAGTTTGTTGCGTTTACCTGATACACCGATTGTAAAAAGTCTGCTGGTACCATTTGATTACAGTCCGGTTCCACCCGGATTGGATTTAAGCCAGTTTCCCGGAGTTGACAACCTATTAAATACAACTACTAAATTAGATTTAAAGGATGCCAAGGTGACCTATGTTAGGGTAAAATCGGGAAAAATCAGGGTAAAGGTTACCAATTCACTGCCCACCATCATAGTAATGTCGTTTACCTTACCTAAAGCGACCAAAAATGGTCAGTTTTTTCAAATATTCAAGAACATAGCCGCAGCTCCAACCGGAGGAGTAAGCACCTTAGATACCTTGTTAGACATGGCAGGTTATGAGGTTGATATGAAAGGATTACAAGGAACATCCTACAATACCTTTGTGTCGAACTTTACCGTCAAAACCAATCCCGATGGCCCGGCAGTTTCGTTGGTTGCCAACCAGGAGTTTTTGAAAATTGAAACCATTCTGCTCGATTTAATTCCCGAATATGCCAAAGGGTATATGGGAAGTCAGCACAGCAGTATAGGTCCGGAGGAAAAATCGGTAGAGCCTTTAAGTAATCTGATATCCGGTTCCTTGTTGCTTGATTCCATCAAACTTGGAATGGAAATAAAAAATGGATTTGGGGCAGATGCACGAATTTCCATTTACGAGTTATCGGGCAGGAATGCCTATAATGGAAACACGGTTGCCTTGAATCACAACTTAATAGGAAACCCAGTCAATGTTGCGAGGGCTCAGGATTTATATGTTGGTAGCAACCCATCGGTTTATACCTACAACATGAACAACAGTAATTCCAACCTAAAAGATTTCATACAGAATTTACCAGGTTATTTCAAATATCATGTGGATGTATGGTTGAATCCATTGGGAAATGTGAGTAGTGGAAATGATTTTATGTATTACAACAGCGATATTTCGGCCAAAGTAAAAATTGAATTGCCGCTCAATTTTAATGCGGATAATTTGGCCATGGTCGACACCTTGGATTTTTCGATGTCGGACGAACTGATTTCCCATTTCAAAGGTGGAGCTTTAAAAGTATATGCTATAAATGGTTTTCCATTGGAGACCCGGGCACAATTAACTTTATTGGACGAGAATTATCAGGCTTTGGATTCCTTGTTAAGTCCCAATACAATTGCTGCTGCCAATTTAAATTCCGATCTCAAGGTATCTAACAAAGTTGCCAGTTGGGTGAATTTCCCATTTTCTGCTGCTAAGGTAGAAGCCATAAAAAAAGCCAAGTATGTGAAATTGAAATTGCGGTTCCACTCCCCTATTTCCGGGCAGTTGCTCAAGATTTATGATTCGTATGATATCGAGGTTAAAATCATTGCAGACCTAACTTATGAAATTTAAGCCAATGAACGTTTTGAAAGTAAATCACTTCCGATTTTTGCTTTTATGGACAATCCTGCTAGGCTCGGTTACTGCGACCGGTCAGGGTTTTTCTTATTTAGCTGAATCGACTGAAAGTGGCAAAGAAGTAGGCATTCAGGGAAGCTATTTACTAAATTCCAACATTTTCACTGCCCAATTTACCAATACCTTATACCGTGGAGGTTATGTTGGAGACGAGGTAATCGACAAAGCTTCCAAACGTTTAGGAAAAAACAACCGGTTTGGGGGTGATGCTAATTACGGTTTATACTACATACAACATCCCGTTTGCACAGATTCAATACAAAAAATTGGATATTATGTTGGATACAACTGGAAAGCCAATTTAGGAACGGCCTTTTCAGAAGACCTTTTCAATTGGATATTTAAAGGCAATAAAAACTACCTGGGTGGTACCTCCTACTTAGGCGGTAGCAGATTTAATTTGTTAACTTGGAGAGAGCTGCAAGGCGGAATCATGTGGGAGAAAAAACTTCCGAAAACCCATGTAAAAATGGGATTAATTCTTGGCTTTTTACAAGGAAGAACCATGTTCAATACCAGGCTAACCCAGTTGGAGGTAAATATGGATACCGCAGGTTTCAGCATGGATGTAAAGTCCAGAATTGCGGCAAGTATTACGGCTACCAATAAGAACTGGTATGATGGACAAGGGTATGGTGGGACAATTGGAGCATATTTAATTACCGAGTATGAAAAAGGTACCTTTAAATTTGAAATTAGTGATTTAGGTGTCATTAGTTTTAACAAGAACACCCGACAAATTTCGAACGACACCCTATTTAGGTGGGAAGGTTATCGATTTAATTCAACTAAAGGTTTAGCAGACAGCATTTCCAACTTTTTGGACTCAGAAAATTTAAAGACCAAATACCGAGTTAGAGACGAGCATAAGGCTGCTACCATTCTTACTCCGGCTTATTTTAGATTAGCGTATGATTTTAAAATCAATCAGGTATCGGGTTTGGAATTTGGCATGGTGGAACGAATTGCCTATGGTTGGTTTCCCTATTTATATGGTCACTACCGATTAGATATGGGACATGCATTTAAACTAGGAGCCAGAGTGAGTTATGGTGGATATGGAGGTGTAAGTGTAGGTTTATTTCTGGATAAAAAATTTGGAAAACATGTGGCTATCGGATTGGGTAGTCCGGCACTAGAAGGATTTATTCTTTCTAAGATTGGGAATGGGCAATCGGCCATGATAAACATAAGAGGACTATTTTGATGCAGTTAGACAATAGCATATTAAAGAGTTTACCCGGAATTACGCATACTGATTCAGGTTCATTTTTTTTAATGGCCGGACCATGTGTGGTAGAGAGTCAAGCATTGTGCGAAGAGGTAGCAGGAAAAGTGCAGGAAATTTGCAATCGTTTATCGATTCCATACATTTTTAAGGCCAGTTACCGCAAGGCCAATCGAAGCAAGGCTGATTCATTTACCGGAATTGGTGATGAGCCTAGTTTGCAAATTCTGTCAGGCATTCGATCCAAGTTTGGATTACCTGTAGTAACCGACATCCATACAGCCGAAGAAGCAGGTCTAGCCGCAGCACATGTTGACATTTTACAGATTCCAGCATTTTTATGCAGACAAACCGATTTGCTCTTAGCAGCAGGAGAAACAGGGAAATGGGTAAACATTAAAAAAGGACAGTTTTTGGCACCGGAAAGCATGCATTTTGCTGCAGAAAAGGTTCTTTCAACCGGAAACAAAAACGTAATGTTAACGGAACGTGGAACTACCTTTGGATATGGCGATTTAGTAGTTGATTTTAGAGGAATCCCCAAAATGCAGGAAACCGGATTTCCGGTCGTATTGGATGTAACCCATAGTTTGCAGCAACCTAATCAGGGAAGCGGTGTTACGGGAGGACTACCCCATTTAATTGAAACGATTGCTAAAGCGGGAGTAGCCGTTGGTTGTGATGGGTTGTTTATGGAAACCCACCCGGAGCCTTCCAAAGCCTTAAGCGATGGAGCCAATATGCTCGCATTGAATAAACTGGAAGGACTTTTAGAAAAACTTTTGAAAATTCGTAAATCTATACAGGAATGAAAAAGATTTTAGGAGTAGTGATTGGCCTACTGATTACCCATTTTACTTATAGTCAGCCAGGAACTTGGGTGAGATCATTGGCCTTAACCCAATATAATTATCCTGCTTCAGTTTGGGAATTAAATGGCAATAAATACATGGTTTGCGGAACCTGTGGAAGCGATCTCCAAAAGTCGTCACATTGCTTTATGGTAGTTGATAGTTTAGGCCATATTATTCAATCGGATCTTTTTGGAGGCCAAGATTACATTGAATACAATAAAAGTACCTACCTGGATAAATCAGATAGTTCATACTTAGTTATTGGATTAACAGATAAAGGACTTCAATTTGATTATGACCTACAAGTAACTAAATATTCCAAGCAAATGCAACGCTTGTGGTCTATTCAACTCGGACATTCGGCCTGGGATTCTGGTTTGTTTATAGAAGGTGTTGGTGATGGTTACATACTTGCTGGATATTTAGGCGATACACTTACCAATAACACCAATGCCTATTTGGCCAAGATTGACTTAACAGGAAATTTAATTTGGGAAAGAGAATTGGATTGGGGTAAAAATGAAGAATGGAAATGTGTTAAAAAACTAAGCGATGGCAGCCTAATGGCTATTGGCAAAAAGGAATACCAAAATGGAAGATATGCCGAATTGCTAGGAAAATTCACCTTAACAGGCGATACCCTTTGGACGGATACTTTCATGATCAAGTCAAATACTTTTGGAACCTATTTAGAAGAAATTTCAGACAATCAATTATTGGTAACTGCCAATGCCGAAATACCTACCGATACCGGTATCAAATACTATTCCCTAATTCAAAAATTTGACATGAACGGAAACATGATTTGGCATTGGGAATATGACAATTTTACGGCCAACATGGTAAAGGAAATGGCAGATGGATATTTAATTTCAGTAGGAGGTAATTTATCCAATCTCGACTTTTTTGAATTTGAAAGTTTAACCTTTAGAATGTATTCCAATGGCTGGTTTTCCAATACCGGAACAGTTGGCAAAGAAGGGTGGCAAGAAGCTATTTATATGCAAACCATAAAAAATGGGAATGGACTAATTGTGTTAGCTAATAATACTAGAGAAAACCCTGAACTTCATAACATGTTACTTTACAAAACTGACTCAATTGGTGCATTTATTGAATTAAACGACTCGGCATTTATATCAATCGGAAAGGATCCTGATTTAGCAGATAAATACGAGATTTTCCCCAATCCATCTCAAGGTAAAATCTTAATCCGTTCTACTTCCAATGCCAATACTTCTTACACCCTTATCGATCAACTTGGTAAAATATTTTTCCAAGGAAATTTTGATAAAAAGGAAATAATTGATTTAGAGAATTTAGAGAATGGAATTTATTCTATCCAACTTCAAACGGAAGGAAAATCCTTTTCAAGAAGAATTGTAAAAACTGATTAGTTCTTTTCCAAAACCATCAACACTTCCGACTCCTGAATTTTTCGAAATTTCCCTGAAGCAAGTATTGCATTGATTCGATTTTTCATTTCCATGGGAGCTAAGGGATAACTACTTTTTTCGGAAGGATTCAACAGGATGTATCTCACTTGGGTTGTATCTGGGAAAAGACGAATATTGGTTCGTTGACTTAAGTATGGAACCAAGTTAGATTGAGCAGATAGTCCATCCTGTTTTGATTCATAAGGCTGCAACTCACTATGCAATTGGTAAACATTAAAATCCCTGGTATAATGTTGAAATTGATAGAATCTCAACTTTCCTTTATCTATATAGGCAAGGGTATCATCCATAAATCGAATAGTAACAAGTACATTAAGCACTAAAATGGTCCCAGGAATAAAACGGAACTGATTTATTCGGGGTACCAAATACCTGTATGAAAAATAACCTCCGAATAGTATAACCAATAGTCCTTCTATGGAATAATGAGAATTTACACCCCATTTAATAGCATCTTGATGTAGAAATTTCTCTAATAACAATGGAATATAGGCTAAAAACCAAATAGGGCGACCCACTGTAAGTATCCAACCGGCAAAAAGACTAAAGAAAACAAATTCCACCTTAACTCCATTAAAAGAACTGTTTCCGGTAGTATTGATAAACAATCCGGAAATATTCTTCCAACCCAAATTTGTATAAGAATCCAAGTGTTGAAAGGAAGACAATTTGGAGGAATCAAGCTTTGGCATTACAACCTGGGTAACTAAAAAGAAATAAATTAACCCCAAAATAGTTGCACCGAACAACAAAACCTTCTCATCCTTTTTCCAAATGGATTCAAATAGCATCGGAAAAGTTGTAATAATTAGCACAATTCCTAAATTTTCCCTACAACTAAGTATCCCCAATAAAATCAACCAATACAAGGTTGTTTTTTGCGATTTAAGGGACCAGAATAGCCAAGGAATTAAACAAATCCCAATAATGGAAGAATGATACTCCGACTCTACAGCCCCCAATACAGAAAAGGAAAGCAAAAAAGTGGTAGCAAATAAAAACGGGGTCCAATTATCCTTCTCTAAAAGTTCCAGGAAACGAAAAATCCCTAAGGCTCCAAAACACAAAAAAACAGATTGAAGAATTATCAATCCATACACTCCAAAAATCCAATTAAATGGAATAATAAGCATTAATATGGGTTCGAAATGATCAGCCCAAAACAACACATCACCTGAAATAGTTGTTCTAGGTGATTCAAAATGTGCTAACTTGTATAAGATTTGATTATAATTGCCATAATCAAATGCATTTGTTCTAAAGGTATATTGATTAATTAAGCCTATACTTAAATATATCAGCAGGAAAACAACCAATACTAACTTGAAATATCCAGCCCTCTTCTTTTGGTTCATTTCGTTTTTACTGTTGAAGCTTAATTTATCTTCCCAACCCCTCGATAAAGCATGCTTCCCTACTACCCACAACAGCTTTAATGTAGCCAAAGGTAAAAAACATTTCATTTTTCCCAATCACACCTTTCCCATTTCAAAACAATTAACAGACAGTATTCGGGGTTTTATGCTGGATGTATATGAACAACATGGGGAAGTTTACCTCTACCATTCATTCTCTATTCTGGGAAAGCAAAAACTTAGCATAGTATTAACTGACATGAAAATTTGGATGGAAAATCATCCAAATGAAGTTATAGCCATCATTTTTCAAAACGCCATTAGCCGAGAAAGGATATTAGAAGAGTTTACCAAACTTAATTTGCAGGAAAAGCTAGCCTCCATCGATTGGAATTCACAGCTTCCCACCCTCCAGGATTTGGCTCAAAGAAAGCAACAAATAATTGCTTTTGTTGAAAGCAATGAACCTGATTCTCTCATTCCAATTTATGGAGCATGGAGGCATATTATGGATACACCGTGGAAAATAAAACCGCACGATAAGCTTCCCAATCGGATTGGAAGAGGCAAACCCGGCAATCCCCTTTTTTTGGTTAATCATTGGATTGATCGTTTAATTCCCGAAAAACGTGATGCTCAAAAATTCAATGAGTTTAATTTCTTAAAAAATCGAATCTTGCAATGCAAACAGGAATTAGGACGATGGCCCAATTTTATAGGTGTCAATTTCCATGAAAAAGGCGATGTGGTAAAAGTTTGCCAATGGGTTCAATACCAAATGCTTACAAACAATATTCAATAATTAATTTCTTATACCAAACAAAGGAATAGTTCCTTTAAGCACCACCAGGGATAGTTGTAGTTACTCCACTTGAAATTATTTTTAAATTTAAGTAGAACATTCCAACTAAGGCAATAATAACCAATTAATTATAAATGAATATACCTTGTAGGCGGGCCCCCTCTGCCCTACTAAATTTTTTCCCTATTTCAAAACAACTTGCAAGGGCATTCGGGTCACGCTTTCGGCTGTAGTCCTCGTCGCACTTGGCTAACGCCGCGTGCTCCTGTGGGCTACTTGCCTCAATCGTTGCCCGATGCGCAACTTCGATCTATTATTTCTAACCCCAATGGTCTTTGTATCTATTAGCTTTTGCAATGGGAAAACCTTTTAACCCCAAATGTTTCAAAAGCAGGATTCCAAATCCGAACTATTTGATTTAGTTGGGTTTACCACGAATAAGAGTTTGTGCATTTCTAATTCGAATCTGGGCTAAACTTTGGTGCAGAGACTTTTGGGTGGTAGAAGAACCGGCAACCAAGGTCAACCAAAAGACATAAAGTCTAACAAATTCGGTATTATCGTTTACCGAAGCACGGAGATTAAAAAATGGCTAAGCAAGGATATTGGGGAGAATATGCAAAAAATATAGACAATTATGCTATAATAAAAAAAGAGCTGATTCAATTTTGAACCAGCTCTTTTGGGCATGCAAAAAGATAAATATTATTCAGAAACTACCTCAAATTCAACTTCGGCAGCAACATCTTTGTGCAAACGAATATTGGCTTTATAGCTTCCTAACATTTTGATGCTATCTTCAGAAAGGATGTCGATGTTTTTACGATCAACTTCGTATCCATACTGAGATTTGATAGCTTCAGCAATTTGAATGGTATTGATAGAACCAAAGATTTTTCCTGACTCACCGGCTTTAGTTCCGATTTTCAAGGAAGCACCTTTTAATTTTTCAGCCAATGCAACTGCATCTTTGCGAATTTTCTCCACTTTGAAAGCACGTTGTTTAACGGTTTCAGCATGAACTTTTTTGGCAGACTCGGTAGCTAGGATAGCAAAACCTTGTGGGATAAGGTAGTTTAATCCATAACCGTTTTTTACTTTAACGATATCGTCTTTGTAACCGAGATTTTTTACGTCTTGTTTAAGAATTAATTCCATTTGTTGGGCCTCCTATTTTAATTGGTCAGCAACGTATGGCATTAAGGCCAAGTGACGTGCACGTTTAACAGCTTGAGCAACTTTACGTTGGTATTTCAAAGAAGTACCGGTCAAACGACGAGGTAGTAATTTACCTTGTTCGTTTACGAATTTTAATAAAAAGTTGCTGTCTTTGTAATCTATGTATTTAATACCTGCTTTTTTGAAGCGGCAGTATTTTTTCTTCTTGCTCTCCACATTCATTGGAGTGAGGTAACGAATTTCTTCAGCCATGATGTTTAGGGATTAAGCGTTAGCAGTTTCTTTTGATTTTGCTTTGTTTCTGCGTTTCTCGCTGTACTCAAAACCGTACTTATCTAAACGTACAGTTAAAAAGCGAATAATGCGTTCGTCGCGTTTGTAAGCAATTTCCAAATCGTTAATCAAGGTAGGTTCACCTTCGAATTGAATCAAATGGTAAAACCCGGTCGATTTCTTTTGGATAGGATAGGCAAGCTTGCGCAATCCCCAGTTCTCTTGGTGAACAATTTTGGCATTGTTCTCTTTTAAGAACTTCTCGAACTTGCTTACCGCTTCCTTCATCTGATCTTCAGACAAAACGGGAGTTAAAATGAAAACGGTTTCGTAATGGTTCATTTGTTAATAATTTATTTTTAAAAAGGGCTGCAAAGGTAACTAAAAAACAATTCGAAAAAATTTGATTTGCTGAAAATTTAATCCAATCCTCGGCAAGTGCATTTTTTTGTACTTCACCTAACACCTTTTATCTGCATTTCGCTCATACAATTGACAAAATTTTCAGTATTTTAGAGGCATGAAACGCACCCTTACTTTCCTGTTTTGTTTTTCAATATCCGGCATTTTTGCACAAGTTTACACACCATTACCCCTTCAAAATGGTGCGTGGTTGCAGGGCCTTTTGGGCTTAATTGGTCCAATGTATCAGGCCCAAATTCCAGGTAGTGACACCATAATAGGTGGTCAAACCTACACTAATTTTTACCCCAGCCAACCCGTAATTTCCAATTGGTTTGCCATACGTGAAACACCCGGCCACCAAGTATTCATCCAATATAACGGAGCACCAACCGAATTTTTACTTTACGACTTTAACCTAAATCCCGGCGACACTTTTCTTTGTGAAGCCTGCGAATACCTTTACGCCCAAACCTGTGAATGGAAACTAGATTCTATAGGGTTTTTAACTTTCGGAGGTATAACCCGATTTGCCTATTACTTTACTTCTTTAAGTCCAAACTATGGAGGACAGCAGGACGTTTGGATTCAAGGCATTGGCTCTACAAAAGGACTCTCTTATGCCGCAGTTCCGGATTTCCCGGACAACATCCATGTCCTCGGTTGTTTTGAACAAGCCGGTGAAATTATCTTCACCCAACCAACCGGACCACCAGACCCTTGTGCTCTCCTGACCAATATTTCAGAAAGACAAGAATTAGTAATGAACTTCCTGCAGCAACAAAATTCCGGAATTCTCTGGAACAGTTCTAAATTCAAGATTCACGGTGTCGTAACCGACTTATTAGGACAAATCACCTATTCTTTTAACGGATTAGAATCTGGGAAAAACCTAGCCTTACCTTTGACAAAAGGAATAAATTGTATCACCATTCAAGGTGAAAATGGTCAGAACTGGACTAAAAAAGCCTGGGTAGATTAATTTAAACAGAGCTTACTTCTTTTCAATGGTAACCTTTACTGTTGAGGTATCTTTTGCTAATTCTTTGAGTTCCTCTTCCGAAAAAAACTCATTTCCTTTCACCTGAGAGCCTTCACTTTCAACAGTTTGAAGCACCTCTACCTTTTCCTGCACCTCCGAGTCATCTTTCAACCCCACCATTTTCTTTAAATCATCCTGGTAAACCAAAACAGTGGCTCCTAACAGCATAAACATAACACCACCTGAAATTACAAACAATATTTTAGAAATCTTATCCAACATATCCTTTCAATTGTGATTTTGGCAAAAATAACCAAATCTTAGAAAATTATCAAGCTAAGTTTTTAACCCTTGTTGAAATCTATTTTACATACACTTTTCATTAGTTTATCTAGCATTTACTTTTGTCCATTAAAATTTTTCATTTATGAGCTTTATTAAAGAATTTAGAGAATTTGCCATGAAAGGCAATGTCATCGACCTGGCTGTCGGTGTTATCATTGGTGGTGCATTTGGAAAAATCGTTGACTCCATGGTAAACGATATCATTATGCCTCCAATTGGAATTTTTGGAAGCAAAGATTTCACCAATTTGTATTTGCCATTAAGCGAAAAAGTATCAGCAGCACTGGCTACTAATCCAAGTTTAGCCTTGGATGAAGCAAAAAAACTCGGTCCGGTTTTAGCTTATGGTAATTTTTTCACCATTGTCCTAAACTTTACCATTTTGGCATTTGTCATTTTCTTAATGATTAAAGGCATAAATGCTGCAAAAAAAGCAAGTGAAGAAAAAGAAGCTAAAGAAAAAGCAGCAACTCCTCCTCCTCCGGCACCTGCTCCTCCAACAGAGGTATTATTAGCAGAAATACGTGATCTTTTGAAAAAATCTAATTCCTAAAAGTATATCGCATGAAAAAAAGTTTAGCCTTGCTTCTTTTTTCAATTTTCACCCTTCAAACTTTCGCGCAAGAAGTTGCTAAAACAAGTCAAGACACCACTTGGAAATATGGCGGTTTTGGAGCTTTAACCTTTAACCAAGTTTCCTTAACAAATTGGGCAGCTGGTGGTGAATCCTCCCTTTCCCTTTCCGGACTTTTGAGTTTCTATTCCAAATATAAAAAAGGTAAAACCACTTGGGATAGCAACCTGGACCTTGCTTATGGTTTCCTTAAAAATGAAAATTCATCCTTGCGCAAAAATGACGACCGGATTGAATTTAACTCCAACTTTGGTCATCAAGCAAAAGGTAAATTCTTCTATAGTGCCAACCTGAACTTTCGTACCCAATTTGCTCCCGGCTATAGTTATCCTAATGATAGTGTTGTAACCTCTCGATTTATGTCTCCCGGTTACCTTACAGCGGCCCTCGGTTTTAACTATAAAGAAGGGGATGTTTTTTCAGTATTTCTATCTCCGGCTTCAGGCAAATTTACATTTGTTTTAGATCAAAACCTTGCGAATATTGGTGCATTTGGTGTAAAACCGGCAGAATTGGATGCAAGCGGAAAAATTATAACTCCGGGCAAACAAGTCAGAGCTGAATTTGGAGCCTCATTAACTATGAAATTCCAAATGGATATTATGAAAAATGTAAATTTGAAAACAGGTTTACAGTTGTTTAATAATTACACCGATAAAGTTGCAGCTAATAGAGGTAATATTGATATCAACTGGGATGTTTTAATCAGTATGAAGGTAAATAAATTCCTGACCGCTTCTTTAATGACCAACTTGATTTACGACCACGATGTTAACTTACCCACCATCAAAAAAGTCAATGGTGTGAAAACAGAAGTTGGAACGGGACCTAAAACTCAATTCAAAGAAGTATTTGGAGTTGGACTTTCTTACCGTATCGATGGCATTAGTAAAAAATAAGCATGAAACTTTCAATCGAGCTTAAAGCCGATTCACCTAAGGAATGGATTGAGGCCGTAATGAACGACTTCGATTCATTCCTTCAGGATCATGCCGATTGTGAGCGAAAAGCTTCTGCAATGGCCATGAGCTTTGTTGCCAAATGCCCGGACAAAACAGAAATTATTCCTGAACTTATTGATACAGCTCTGGAAGAGTTGGAACACTTTAAACAAGTGTATGAGGTAATGCATCAGCGAGGACTATCCCTTAGAACCGGTATGCATCCGGATGACTATGTTAATAAACTAATTGGCTATTGCAGATCAGGGGTTGATGATAGGCTACTCGACCGGTTTTGTATCGCTTCCATTGTGGAATGCAGAGGAGCAGAACGATTCCGCCTGGTTGAAGAAGCCTTGCCTGATGGTGAATTAAAACGATTCTATAAAAACCTATGGGCCAATGAAGCCAAACATGGCCATATCTTTGTCAAGATGGCTTTACTATATTATCCGGAAAACCAGGTTTATGAACGACTGCATTTTTTAGGTGAAAAAGAAGCCGAAGTGATGCTTTCCTTACCTATTAAATCAGCGCTTCATTAGCAGAATTCCAAATTCTCCAACTTTCTTCTGCCTGATATTTCAACATATCCAACCCATTCTTTATGGTGGCTCCCTGCTTGGCTGCTTCCTTTAAAAACAAGGTTTGCTCCGGATTATAAATTAAATCTACACAAATATGACCTTCGTGCAATTCTGAATAGGGAATAGAAGGACATGCATTTGTTTCCGGAAACATTCCCAATGGGGTTGTTTGAACAACCAGTTGAAATTGACTCATCTTTCCAACCAACTTCGAATACGACCATTCCTGCTTTGATTCTGAAGCAAAAGAAACTTCTATTCCTAATCTTTGTAAACTAAAATGAACAGCCTTGGAAGAGCCTCCTGTTCCTAAAACAAGTGCCCGTTGAACAGTCTTGCCTTGTAATAAACCGGAAATACTTTGGGTAAAACCAATCCAATCTGTATTATGCCCTACAAGTTCCCCACTTGCAGATAACGAAATACAATTTACTGCACCAATTAACTTTGCTTCAGGACTCCAGATTTGACAATAAGTCATTAC
>JAIBAJ010000078.1 GCA_019695265.1 Bacteroidia bacterium
GTAGCTTATAAAGAAGCCTTGTTTGGTAAATTTAGTCATCGTGAGGTTTATAAAAAACAAACCGGTGGTCGTGGTAAATTTGCCGATATCGTTTTCGAAATTGGTCCTGCAGATGCCGGTCAACCAAATGGTCTTCAATTTGTGAATGAAGTAGTTGGTGGTAATATTCCTCGTGAGTTTATTCCTTCTGTTGAGAAAGGTTTCAAAGCATCCATGGTAAACGGTCCTTTGGCTGGTTATCCTATTGATTCAATGAAAGTTACACTTAAAGATGGATCTTACCACGCAGTTGACTCTGATTCATTGTCTTTCGAAGTTTGTGCTAAAATCGGTTTCCGTGAAGCAGCTAAGAATGCAAAACCGATGTTACTAGAGCCAATCATGAAGGTTGAAGTAGTAACACCGGATGAGAATATGGGTGATGTAATCGGAGACTTAAACAAACGTCGTGGACAATTGGAAGGAATGGATAGTCGTGGAGGAGCTCAGGTTGTTAAAGCTAAAGTTCCACTTAGTGAGATGTTTGGTTATGTAACTTCCTTGCGTACCATCACTTCCGGTAGGGCCTCCTCAACCATGGAATTCAGTCACTATGCTGAAGCACCTAAGAATGTCTCAGATGAGGTAATTGCAAAAGTAAAAGGTAAAACACAACAAGAAGCTTAATCTATTTAATCGTTCTTTATAAACATGAGTCAAAAAATTAGGATCAAATTGAAATCTTACGATTTTAATCTAGTTGATAAATCAGCTGATAAAATCGTTAAAACCGTGAAATCAACCGGTGCAGTTGTTAGTGGACCAATTCCATTACCAACACATAAGAAAATCTTCACCGTATTGCGTTCACCACACGTTAACAAAAAAGCAAGAGAGCAATTTCAACTTTGTTCTTACAAAAGATTGTTGGATATCTATAGTTCAACCTCCAAAACGGTTGATGCCCTAATGAAACTTGAGTTACCAAGTGGGGTAGAAGTGGAGATCAAAGTCTAACTTGCTTTTTTTGAATATTAATCTAATTGTCTAATTTTAAATAAAAAACAAATGTCTGGTATCATTGGAAAAAAAATAGGAATGACCAGTGTTTACGGTGTAGATGGAAAGAACATCGCCGTAACGGTTATCCAAGCTGGACCTTGCGTTGTAACCCAAGTTAAGACTCCTGATAAGGATGGTTACGCTGCAGTGCAACTTGGTTTTGATGAAAAGAAAGAGAAGCACACCAGCTCTGCTCTGCAAGGTCATTTCAAAAACGCATCTACAACTCCAAAACGTAAAGTGGTTGAGTTTGGTGAGTTTGAAGAATCAAAAAATGTTGGAGATACTATCACAGTTGAAATTTTCAGCGAAGGAGATTTTGTAGACGTGGTAGGAACTTCAAAAGGTAAAGGTTTTCAGGGTGTTGTTAAACGCCATGGATTTAGTGGTGTCGGAATGCAAACACACGGACAACATAATCGTCTGCGTGCTCCCGGTTCTATGGGTGCATCTTCCTTTCCAAGTCGTGTATTTCCAGGTATGAGAATGGCTGGGCGTACTGGTGGATCTAGAGTGAAAATACAAAACCTTCAAATTGTTAAAGTTTTGGCCGATAAGAATTTGTTACTAGTGAGCGGTGCCGTTCCTGGAGCAAAAGGGTCTTATGTTTTAATTGAGAAATAACATGGAACTTAAAGTTTATAACATTTCCGGTCAGGAAACAGCAAAGAAGGCAAAATTGAATGATGAGATTTTTGCCATCGAACCAAATGATCATGCCATTTACTTGGATGTAAAACAATATTTGGCTAATCAACGTCAAGGAACTCATAAATCCAAACAAAAACATGAGGTAGCTTACTCTAGTCGTAAACTACACCGTCAAAAAGGTACAGGTGGATCTCGTAAGGGATCTGTAAAAAGTCCATTGTTTCGTCATGGTGGTCGTGTTTTTGGTCCTGAGCCTCGTGATTATTCATTTAAATTGAATAAAAAGCTTAAAGCTTTGGCAAGGAAATCTGCCTTGTCTTACAAAGCAAAAGGTAATGGAATTACGATTGTAGAAAACTTTTCATTTGATGCTCCAAAGACTAAGCAATACTTAGAGATTTTGAAGAATTTGAAGGTTGAAAACAAAAAATCCTTAGTAGTACTTGCAGAATCAAATAAAAACATATATTTGTCGTCCCGAAATTTAGGGGGTACTAAAGTTGTAACTGCTTCAGAATTAAACACTTACGATATTTTGAATGCAAATAATTTGGTACTTGACGAAGGCAGTTTGACGATTATTGAGAATATTTTGACCAAATAAGAGTAAAAATGGATATCATTATTAAGCCAATTATCACCGAAAAACGTACGTTGAAATCGGAAAAATTGAACGAGTATGGTTTTGTGGTTAATCCAGATGCCAACAAAGTTGAAATTAAATCCGCTGTAGAAAAAATGTATGGAGTTACGGTTGAAAGAGTTAATACCTTGGTTACTCTTGGTAAAATGCGCTCTCGTAGTACACGTTCAAAAGTAACTTACGGTAAGAATTCCAATTTGAAGAAAGCTATTGTTAAGCTAAAAGCTGGTGATACAATTGATTTTTTCGCTTCAATCTAAACTGACAATTAAACGATAAAGAAATGTCGCTCAGAAAATTAAAACCTGTAACTCCTGGAACCCGCTTTAAATTAGCGAATGGTTTTCAAGAAATTACAGCTTCCAAGCCGGAAAAGAGTCTTTTGACCTCTGTGAAAAAATCCGGTGGTCGTAACAACGAAGGTAAGATGACCATGCGTTATATCGGTGGTGGTCACAAAAAGCAATACCGTATTATCGATTTTAAACGTAATAAATTTGGCATTATCGGTGAAGTAAAAACCATCGAGTACGATCCAAATCGTTCTGCTCGCATTGCGTTGGTTCAATATCCTGATGGTGAAAAGCGTTATATTCTTGCTCCAAATGGTTTGAAAGTTGGACAAAAGATTAATGCAGGTCCTGGTGCAGCACCTGAACTTGGTAATGCATTATTGCTTAGCGAAGTTCCACTGGGTACAACCATTCATAATATTGAATTACGTCCTGGTCAAGGTGCAATTTTAGCACGCAGCGCCGGTGCATATGCACAATTGGCTGCCCGTGATGGAAAATATGCTACCATTAAACTTCCTTCAGGTGAAACTCGTTTGATTTTAACTGCTTGTTTAGCTACTATCGGTGCTGTTTCAAATCCTGATCATAACTTGGAAATTTCCGGTAAAGCAGGTCGTAGCAGATGGTTAGGACGCAGACCAAGAAACCGTCCAGTAGCCATGAACCCAGTAGACCATCCAATGGGTGGTGGTGAAGGTAGAGCTTCAGGTGGTCACCCACGTTCACGTAAAGGAATTCCAGCTAAAGGTTATAAAACCCGTAAGCTAAAAAATTCTTCTAATAAGTATATTATCTCTAGCAGGAAAAAATAATAATCAATGAGCCGTTCACTAAAAAAAGGTCCATTTATTGATTCTCATCTTGAAAATAAGGTGATGAAAATGGTAGAAACTGGTAAGAAATCAGTTATTAAAACTTGGAGTCGTCGTTCTGTGATTTCTCCGGATTTTGTTGGACAAACAATTGCAGTACACAATGGTAATAAATTTATTCCGGTTTATGTTACTGAGAATATGGTAGGTCACAAATTGGGCGAATTCTCTCCAACTAGGGTGTTCCGTGGCCATGCCGGTAATAAAAAGAAATAACTCATAGCAAATTAAGAAATGGGTAAGAGAAAAAAAATGGCTGCAGAGGCCAGAAAAGAAGTTAAGAAGAAAACAGCTATTGCTGAATTGAATAAGGTTCCAACCTCACCGCGTAAAATGCGTTTGATGGCTGACCTTATCAGAGGCAAAAAAGTTGAATTGGCGCTCAATATCTTAAAATATAGCGCTAAAGAATCTTCTAATCGTTTGGAAAAACTTCTACGTTCAGCAATTGCCAATTGGCAAGCTAAAAATGAAGGTGCACGTATCGAAGACAGTGGATTGTTTGTAAAAACAATTTTCGTAGACTCCGGTTTTCAAATGAAGCGAATTCGTTCGGCCCCTCAAGGACGTGCTCATCGTATTCGTAAACGTTCGAATCACGTGACTATTATTCTAGACACTAACACATCATCTAACTAAGAAATAGAATGGGACAAAAGGCAAACCCAATAGGTAATAGGCTTGGTATCATCCGCGGATGGGACAGCAATTGGTATGGTGGAAAAAAGTACGCCGATAAAATTGTAGAAGACGATAAAATCAGAAATTATCTGAAAGCCCGTCTTCCAAAAGGTAGTATTTCGAAAATCATTATCGAAAGAACTATGAAATTAATCACCGTAACAATTAATACTGCTCGTCCGGGTGTTATTATTGGTAAAGGTGGTAAGGAAGTAGATAAGTTGAAAGAAGAGTTAAAGAAACTTACCCAAAAGGAAGTTCAAATTAATATCTTCGAAATTAAACGTCCGGAATTAGATGCTCGTTTAGTTGCAGATAGTATTGCACGTCAATTAGAAGGTCGTATTTCTTTCCGTAGAGCTATTAAAATGGCTATTGCTTCTACCATGAGAATGGGTGCTGAAGGCGTAAAGATTAAAACAAGCGGACGTTTAGGTGGTGCTGAGATTGCTCGTACGGAAGGTTATAAAGAAGGACGCACTCCTTTGCATACATTCAGAGCTGATATTGATTATGCTACATCTGAAGCACATACAACTTATGGTCGTATTGGTGTAAAAGTTTGGATTTGCAATGGTGAGGTTTATGGTAAACGTGATTTAAGTCCTAATATCGCTTTATTAGCTCAAAAAGCATCTAATAACACCGGTGGTGGCGATAGAAGAGATGGTGGCAAAGGTCGTGGTAACGATCGTGGCGGAAATCGCGGTGATCGTCGCAACAACAATAAAAAGAATTAATTAGAAATTTTAGACTAGGAATAAACAATGTTACAGCCTAAAAAAACAAAATTCAGGAAGCAGCACAAAATGAAAATGAAGGGGAATGCCACTCGTGGGCAGGAATTATCCTTCGGTTCATTTGGAATTAAAGCTTTAGAAGGAGCTTGGGTAACTTCCCGTCAGTTGGAAGCAGCAAGGGTTGCTGTTACCCGTTTTATGAAAAGGGAAGGTCAAATTTGGATTAAAGTATTTCCAGATAAACCAATCACTAAAAAGCCTTTGGAAGTAAGGATGGGTAAAGGTAAAGGTGCCCCTGAATATTGGGTGGCAGTTGTTAAACCTGGTTGCATCATCTTCGAAGCTGATGGTGTTCCAATGGAAACTGCAAAAGAAGCTTTGAGACTTGCAGCTCAAAAATTACCTGTTACAACAAGATTTATTGTTCGCAGGGATTATGATGAGGCTACCGCTTAATAACCAATAGAAAAGAAAGCGATGAAAAACGAACAAATTAGAGAACTTTCCACAGATGAGTTGAAAGATAGGATTATGGAAGAAAGAGCACAATTGAACCGCTTAAAACTAAGCCATGCTGTTTCTCCTATTGAGAGTCCTGCTAAACTTACTCACACCCGTAAAACCATTGCCCGTTTGATCACGGAATTGAACAAACGATTGGCTTCAAACAACTAATAGATAATGGAAGCAACAGCTACAGTAGAAAGAAACTTACGCAAAGAGAGAGTTGGTGTCGTAGTGAGCGACAAAATGGATAAAACCATTACCGTTCTTGTTGAGCGCAAAGTGAAACACCCAAAGTATGGGAAGTTTGTTAAAACAAGTAATAAATTTCACGCTCATGACGAGAAGCGTGATGCCCATATCGGTGATACGGTAAAAATTATGGAAACTCGTCCTCTCAGCAAAACAAAATGCTGGAGATTAGTAGAAATCCTAGAAAGAGCTAAGTAAGATGTTACAACAGGAATCAAGATTAACAGTTGCCGATAATAGCGGTGCAAAGGAAGTTCTTATTATCCGTGTACTCGGTGGAACCAAAAGACGGTATGCATCCGTAGGTGACAAAATTGTTGTTACCGTAAAGCATGCTCTACCTTCCGGAAACGTAAAAAAAGGTAGTGTTTCTAAAGCTATTGTAGTTCGTACCAAAAAAGAAGTTCGTCGGAAAGATGGATCTTATATCCGTTTCGATGACAATGCTTGTGTACTGATCAATCAGGCAGAAGAAATGCGTGGGACACGTATTTTCGGTCCTGTAGCCCGTGAATTAAGGGAGAAACAATTTATGAAAATCATTTCATTGGCTCCTGAAGTTCTATAAACCGAAATAATTGTAAAGGTAAAATGTCAAAGCTTAAATTGAAAAAAGGCGATATCGTGAAAGTTACCACTGGTAACGCCAAAAATTCTCAAGGTAAAATTCTTGAGATTAATACAGAGAAGCTTACTGCTATAGTTGAAGGTGTAAATATGGTTTCTAAACATACGAAACCTAATGCTAAACACCCTCAAGGTGGTATTGTTAAACAAGAAGCTCCTGTTCATGTTTCTAATCTTAAACTTGTAGATCCAAAAACCGGTGAAGTTACTAGGGTTGGAAGAAAAGAAGTTGACGGGAAAATTGTTCGTTATGCAAAAAAATCAGGGGAGGTAATTAAGTAATGTATACACCACGTTATAAAACCAAGTATAAAGAGGAAGTTGTTCCTGCGCTAAAAGCGAAATTCAACTACTCATCTGTAATGCAGGTTCCTAAACTTGAGAAAATCGTTATTAATCAAGGTGTCGGAATCGCAGTATCTGATAAAAAACTTATCGATAATGCAGTTAAAGAAATGACCACTATCACTGGTCAAAAAGCAGTAGCAACGTTATCCAAAAAGGATATCTCTAACTTTAAAGTTAGAAAAGGTGTTGCTATCGGTGTTAAAGTAACCCTCCGTGGCGAAAGAATGTATGAATTCCTTGATCGCTTGATTTCTGTAGCTCTTCCAAGGATTCGTGATTTCCGTGGCGTTAGTGCTAAAGGATTTGATGGTCGCGGTAATTATACCTTAGGTATTACCGAACAAATCATTTTCCCAGAGATAGATATCGATAAAGTAAATAAGATCATGGGTATGGATATTACTTTTGTAACTTCTTCGAATGAAGATGAGCAAGCCCGTGAACTTCTAAAAGAATTTGGAATCCCTTTTAAAAAATAAAAACTAGATGGCAAAAGAATCAATGAAAGCGAGAGAGGTTAAAAGAGCCAAACTCGTTGCAAAATATGCCGAAAAAAGAAAAGCTTTGAAAGAAGCTGGCGATTATCAGGCCTTGGCAAAATTGCCAAAGAATTCTTCCAAGATTAGATTGCACAATCGTTGCAGTTTGACTGGTAGGCCAAAAGGATATATCAGACATTTTGGCATCAGCCGTATTACCTTTAGAGAGATGGCTTTAAATGGCTTGATCCCTGGAGTAACAAAAGCTAGTTGGTAATAAATTTGAATCGACGAAAATGACAGATCCAGTATCAGACTACTTGACCCGTTTGCGCAATGCAATCAAGGCTCGCCACAGAGTGGTAGAAGTTCCTTCATCTTCTCTTAAAATGAACATCTCAAAAATTCTTCTTGAAAAAGGTTTTATCCTTGGTTATAGAGAAGAGGGTGAGGGAGTTAAAAAAACTCTAAAAGTAGCGCTCAAGTATGACGCTCAAACTAAACAATCCGCAATCGTTGGACTACGTCGTGTTAGTCGTCCAGGTTTGAGGAAATATTCAGGCGCTTCTACCATGCCACGTGTAATTAATGGTTTAGGTGTTGCTATTATTTCCACTTCCAAAGGATTAATGACTGATAAGGAGGCTAGAAATCAAAACATTGGCGGAGAAGTTCTTTGTTATGTTTATTAATATTTAAGAAAATAAGAAATGTCGCGAATAGGAAAATTACCCATCACTCTACCTGCCGGTGTTACTGTTTCAATGAACGGTGACGTGGTTACAGTTAAAGGTGGCTTGGGTACTCTTAATCAAAAATTTACCCATGGTATTACCATTTCTATTGATGGTAATGTGGTAAAAGTAGAACGTCCTAATGAGGAAAAACAAACCAGAGCTAGTCATGGTCTATACCGTGCCTTGTTAAATAATATGGTTATTGGTGTTTCTAAAGGTTTTACAGTTTCTCAAGAATTAGTCGGAGTAGGTTATCGTGCCGCTAATACCGGTAATACTTTAGAGCTAACTTTAGGATATTCTCACAACGTAATGTTTGAGCTACCGAAGGAGATAAATGTTGAAACTAAAACAGAACGTGGTAAGAACCCAATTATTACCATGAAATCTCATGATAAACAACTTTTAGGTGCTGTTGCAGCTAAAATTAGATCCTTAAGGGAACCAGAGCCTTATAAAGGAAAAGGTATTCGATTTGTAAATGAACAATTGAGAAGAAAAGCTGGAAAGTCAGCAGGTAAAAAATAATTGAAAAATGGCAGTAACTAAAGAATTCCGTAGGAACCGCATTAAAATGCGTATCCGTAAGGTGGTGAGTGGAACTCCAGAATGTCCAAGACTCACTGTATTCCGCAGCAACAAAGGAATCTACGCTCAGGTGATAGATGATATTAATGGCAAAACCTTAATTTCTTCTTCTTCTGCAGAAAAAGGTGTTGCAGAGGGTAAAATGTGCAAAATTGATCAAGCTAAAGAAGTTGGTAAATCCATTGCACAAAAAGCCACAGCAGCCGGTATTTCAACAGTTGTATTTGACCGTAATGGTTATTTGTATCACGGACGCATTAAATCTTTGGCAGAAGCAGCTCGCGAAGCCGGACTAAATTTCTAAAACATGTCGACATCAAACGTAAAGAGAGTAAAATCAAGTGAAATTGAGCTGAAAGATCGCCTAGTAGCTGTTCAGCGTGTTACCAAGGTAACCAAAGGTGGACGTACCTTTTCATTCTCTGCTATTGTAGTAGTAGGAAATGAAAATGGTGTTGTTGGTTTTGGTTTAGGTAAAGCCAAAGAGGTTTCAGAGGCAATAACTAAAGGAATCGATGATGCTAAGAAAAATCTAATTAAAGTTCCAATTATTAATGGAACAGTACCTCATGACCAAGAAGGTAAATTTGGTGGATCATTAGTGTTCTTGAAACCTGCGGCTCATGGTACTGGAGTAATAGCCGGTGGTGCGATGCGTGCAGTATTGGAAAGCGTTGGAGTAAAGGATGTATTAGCTAAATCAAAAGGAAGTTCTAATCCTCACAACGTAGTAAAAGCTACAATTGAAGCTTTAGCTCAATTAAGGGATGCTTATAGCGTAGCCAAACAAAGAGGAGTTACTACTTCAAAAGTATTTAATGGATAATTAATTGAAATTATGGCTAAAATCAGAATTACCCAAGTGAAAAGCGGAATCGATCGCTTGCCAAACCAAAAAAGGACTCTAAAGGCTTTTGGTTTTAATAAAATCGGTCAATCAGTTGAATTAGAAGCTACTCCTCAAATTTTAGGAATGGTTAAAGCAGTTCAACATTTAGTTAAAGTTGAAGAAATCTAATATTATCATTCAATGAATTTAAGTAATCTTAAACCTGCTGAAGGTTCTACACATAAAGAAAAGAGAATTGGTCGTGGACAAGGTTCCGGCCGTGGCGGTACTTCTACCCGTGGTCATAAAGGAGCTAAATCTCGTTCCGGTTATTCAAGCAAAAAGGCTCATGAAGGTGGTCAAACTCCACTTCAACGTCGTTTGCCAAAATACGGCTTTAAAAATTTCAATCGTGTTGAGTATAACGGTGTTAATTTGGATGTTCTTCAAAAATTGGCTGATTCAAAAGGAGTTACTGAGGTTAATCTAGAAGTTTTGGCTTCAAATGGATTGGTTTCAAAAAATGATTTAGTTAAAATTTTAGGTCGTGGAGAATTGAAATCCTCCTTGAAAGTTAAAGCTCACAAATTTACTGAAACTGCAAAGAAAGCTATTGAAGCTGCCGGTGGAAGTGTTGAAACTATCTAAATAAAGAGATGAAGTTTATTGATACTATACGTAATATTTTCAAGATTGAAGAACTCCGCACTCGGATTCTTCTTACTCTTGGATTTATCCTAATCTACCGTATTGGATCTTTCGTAGTTCTTCCAGGTGTTGATCCTTCTCAATTAGGACAACTACAAAGACAAACAGAAGATGGTATTTTGGGATTATTAAACATGTTTTCCGGAGGTGCGTTTAGTAACGCTTCCATTTTTGCTTTGGGAATCATGCCATACATTTCAGCTTCAATTGTATTGCAATTGCTAGGAATGGCATTGCCATCGCTTCAACGATTGCAAAAGGAAGGTGAGAGTGGACGTAAGAAAATTAATCAATATACTCGAATCTTAACTATTTTAATTACCGCAGTTCAAGCTCCAGGTTATTTGGCCAATCTTACTTCCCAAATATCATCCTCTGCAATTATGATGGATACAACTATGTTTTGGGTAAGCTCTATCTTAATTTTGGTTGCCGGAACAATGTTTGTGATGTGGTTGGGTGAAAAAATTACTGATCGTGGTATAGGGAATGGTATTTCTTTAATTATTATGATTGGTATTATCGCACGTTTGCCTTTTGCTGTAGGTGCTGAAATTGATAGCCGTATGAGCGGTCAAGGTGGACCAGTGATTTTTTTACTTGAAATTATTTTCTTATTAGCTGTTATTGTGGGTGTTATCCTTCTTGTTCAAGGAACTAGAAGAATTCCTGTTCAAGTTGCAAGGGCCGCTATTTCTGGAAGAACTGCATTGCCACAGGGCGGATCACGTCAGTTTATTCCATTGAAATTGAATGCCTCTGGAGTTATGCCAATCATCTTTGCTCAGGCAATTATGTTCCTGCCTATTACCCTTGCTGGTTTTTCTAATTCCACTACTAACTCATTTGTAATGGCATTTTCAGATAATACTGGTTTTTGGTATAATCTGGTTTTTGGAACTTTGATTATTATTTTCACTTACTTCTACACTGCAATTACTATTAATTCTAACCAAATGGCTGATGAGATGAAAAGATCCGGTGGATTTATTCCTGGTGTTAAACCTGGTCGTAAAACAGCGGAGTACATCGATACAGTTATGTCAAGAATTACATTGCCGGGTGCAATCTTCTTGGCTCTGGTTGCTATTATGCCTTCTATTGCCATGATTGGTGGTGTTAATAACCAGTTTTCTCAGTTTTATGGAGGAACATCTTTGTTAATTTTAGTAGGTGTAGTTTTAGATACTCTTCAGCAAGTGGAAAGTCATTTGTTGATGAGACATTATGATGGTTTAATGAAATCAGGCAGAATTAAAGGTAGGTCCAATAATTCTCCTGTAAGTATGGCTAGTTAGTTTTCAAGTACAATAGGTTGATGGGAAAGTTGTATCTGAAAACGGAAGAAGAGATTGAGAAGATTAGAAAAAGTTCTTTACTTGTTGGAGAGGTAATAGCAGAAGTTGCAAAATTAATTGCTCCTGGTGTTAAGACCATTGATCTAGATAAGGTCGCTGAGCAATTTATTAGAGATAATAAAGCAATTCCGGCTTTTAAAGGATATCGTGGGTTTCCGGCTTCACTTTGTATTTCAGTTAACGATGCTGTAGTACATGGTATTCCAGGGAAGGAGGAGTTAAAGGAAGGTGATGTAGTTTCTATTGATTGCGGGGTTAAGTTAGATGGTTGGTATGGTGATAGTGCCTACACCTTTGGTGTTGGTAATATTAGTCCTGAAATCAAACAACTCCTTGATGTTACTAAACAAAGTCTCTATGAAGGAATTCGTTTTGCAGTTTCTGGTATGAGAATAGGTGATATATCATTTGCTGTTCAAAATCATGCTGAGAAGTTTGGATATGGAGTTGTTAGAGAATTGGTTGGTCACGGAATTGGTAGGAATCTGCATGAAGAACCAGAAGTTCCAAATTATGGACGCAGAGGAAATGGGGTGAAGTGTTTGGAAGGAATGGTAATTGCTATTGAACCTATGATTAATATGGGATCAAAAAATGTGTATACAAAGGAAGATCGATGGACTATTGGTACCAGCGATGGAAAACCTTCTGCACATTTTGAACACACAGTTTGTATTAGGAAAGGGCAAGCGGATATTTTATCTAGTTTTGCGCCGATTGAAGAAGTAGAAAAAATTAAAAACAAATAATTTGAACGAATGCCAAAGCAGTCGTCGATAGAACAAGATGGAACAATTATAGAGGCATTATCCAATGCTATGTTTCGCGTAGAATTGGAAAATGGCCATATAATTACCGCTCACATTTCAGGTAAAATGAGGATGAATTACATCAAAATTTTACCTGGAGATAGGGTGAAGGTTGAAATGTCACCTTATGATTTAACTAAAGGAAGAATTTCATATCGCTATAAATAAACTTGCAAACAAATGAAAGTTAGAGCATCTATTAAAAAACGTAGTGTAGACTGCAAAATCGTACGTCGTAAAGGTCGTCTATACGTTATCAACAAAAAGAACCCTAAGTTTAAGCAACGTCAGGGGTAAAAATTTTAAACAAGAAATAAAGTAAAAAACAATGGCAAGGATTTCTGGTATTGACTTACCAAAGAACAAAAGAGGAGAAATTGGACTGACTTATATCTATGGTATTGGTCGTGTATCTGCTCAAACTATTTTGAACAAAGCCGGTGTTGATCTGAACAAACGTGTTTCAGAATGGAATGACGCTGAGTTAGCAAAGATTCGTCAAATCATCAATGACGAGTTTAAAGTTGAAGGTGCACTTCGTTCAGAAGTACAATTGAACATCAAACGTTTGATGGATATTGGTTGTTATCGTGGAGTACGTCATCGTCAAGGTTTGCCGGTGCGTGGTCAAACCACCAAGAACAATGCCCGTACAAGAAAGGGTAGAAAGAAAACTGTTGCTAATAAGAAAAAGGCAACTAAATAATAATTTGTAAATAGGTATTAGTTAAGACTAATAGTTATCTTCTAAAAAATGGCAAAAGCACAATCAGGGGCCGCCTCAGCAAAAACGGCCAAAAAAAGAGTAGTTAAAGTAGATGCAGTTGGAGAAGCTCATATCAACGCTACTTTTAACAACATCATTATTTCCTTGACCAATGTCAATGGAGAAGTTATTTCATGGAGCTCAGCTGGTAAAATGGGTTTCAGAGGTTCCAAAAAGAATACACCCTATGCTGCCCAAATGGCTGCTGGTGACTGCGCGAAAGTTGCATTTGATGCAGGTCTTCGTCGTGTTAAATTGTTCGTTAAAGGGCCAGGTGCCGGCCGGGAGAGTGCGATTCGTACAATATCTTCTGCAGGGATTGAAGTAACTGAAATCATTGACGAAACTCCAATTCCTCACAATGGATGCCGTCCTCCTAAAAAGAGAAGGGTATAATTTTTTGTCTTTAGAATAATTTTCAATAACTGGATACTTTAAAACATCCTTGAATACAATTAAAAATGGCTAGATATACAGGTCCAAAAACCAAAATTGCCCGTAAATTCGGAGAGGCGATCTTCGGTACAGATAAAACTTTTGAAAAAAAGAACTATCCTCCCGGAATGCACGGATTGGCAAAGAAACGTAAGAAAGTTTCTGAATATGGGGTTCAATTGGCAGAGAAGCAAAAAGCAAAATATACCTATGGGGTATTAGAACGTCAGTTCGCTAAAACATATGATCGTGCTGCCCGAATGAAAGGCGTTACCGGTGATAATTTATTTCGTTTATTAGAGGCTAGACTAGACAATGTAGTTTATCGTCTGGGTATTGCTCCTAGTCGTTCTTCTGCTCGTCAGTTGGTTGGCCACCGTCACATTACTGTAAATGGACAAGTTGTGAATATTGCCTCTTACTCTCTTCGTCCAGGTGACAAAATCGGAGTTCGTGAAAAATCTAAATCATTGGAAGTTATTTCCAATTCACTTGCCGGAAGTAAACGCAATCAATTTACTTGGTTAGATTGGAATCACCAAGATATGGTTGGTACTTTCGTAAGCTATCCTGAAAGAGCTGCAGTTCCTGAAAATATTAAGGAACAACTTATTGTGGAATTGTACTCTAAATAATCTTAAACTATTAATACATAGTTATCCTAATACACCAAAATGGCTATTTTAAACTTTCAAAAACCCGACAAAGTAATCATGTTGAATTCGACTGACCGTGAAGGTGAGTTTGAATTCCGTCCACTTGAGCCAGGATACGGCATCACTATAGGTAATGCACTTCGCAGAATTTTATTAAATTCTTTGGAAGGTTTTGCTATTACCTCCATCCGTATAGAAGGCGTTGATCATGAATTTTCTACGATCAAAGGTGTTATCGAAGATGTTACTGAAATTATCCTGAATTTAAAACAAGTACGTTTTAAACGTCAAATCGACACGCAAGATAATGAAAGGATTACTGTCCAAATAGCTGATCAAACGCAATTTTTGGCTGGTGATATTGGTAAATTCTTAACTGGTTTCCAAGTTCTTAATCCTGATCTTGTAATTTGCAACCTGGAAAGTTCTGTTAAATTTAAAATCGACTTTACTATCGAAAAAGGTCGTGGATATGTTTCTGCAGAAGAGAATAAAACCAATAGTGCTCCTGTAGGTACTATTTTTATTGATAGTATTTATACTCCGATTAAGAATGTTAAATACACGATCGAAAACTATAGGGTTGAGCAAAAAACTGACTATGAAAAATTAATCCTTGAGATTAAAACTGATGGAAGTGTTCACCCTAAAGACGCTCTCAAAGAAGCTGCTAAAATTTTGATTCATCACTTTATGTTATTCAGTGATGAGAAAATTACCCTCGATATTGAAGAGAAGCCAGCAACAGAAGAATTTGACGAGAATTTGATGCATATGAGGAATTTATTGAAAACCAAATTGGTTGATTTAGATTTGTCTGTACGTGCCCTAAATTGCTTGAAAGCTGCTGATGTTGAAACCTTGGGTGATTTGGTTTCTTACAACCGCAATGACCTATTGAAATTCCGTAACTTTGGTAAAAAATCTTTAACTGAGTTGGATGATTTAGTTAATGCAAAAGGCCTTCACTTCGGAATGAATGTAACCAAATATAAATTGGATAAAGACTAGTCCTTTCCGGAATAGTATTGAATAAATCGAAACGAAAAAATGAGACACGGAAAAAAACTAAACCACTTGGGTCGTACCTCCTCACACCGCAAAGCGATGTTGAGCAATATGGCATCTTCCCTAATTAAACACAAACGCATTAATACCACTTTAGCTAAAGCGAAAGCATTGCGTGTTTACGTGGAACCTTTGATTACCAAAAGTAAAGAAGATAGCACTCACAACCGCCGTACAGTATTTGCTTACCTTAAAGATAAAGAAGCTGTATCTGAGTTGTTTCGCACCATTAGCCCAAAAGTTGCTGATCGTCCAGGTGGATATACCAGGATTATTAAGTTAGCAAACCGTTTGGGTGATAATGCAGAAATGGCATTGATTGAATTGGTTGATTTTAATGAATTATTGCTTGCAGTTAAATCGGAAAAATCCGGTGCAAAAGCTAAATCTACTCGTAGAAGTAGAACTAAAAAAGCTGATACCACTAGCTCCGCTCCAGCAGCAGAATCAGCTTCTGAAGAATAATTTAATATCGAATCATAATCTTAAGCCATCCAAAAGGATGGCTTTTTTTTTGTTTTTACTCTTCTTCTGCATTTCACAAATTAACCCTTTCCCTACCATTGTATTTTACTAAGGTATTTGGTAGAATCATGTTTTGCTATGGACAATTAAACCATACTAGGTGCTGGGAATTAGGATTCCTTATTATGACATTGTGCCAGACTAGGTGATTTGATTTTTACCAACGGCTTTAATCCTAATTGAAGTTTTAAAGTACAAGAATTGGATTTTTTCCCAATATGGTATCTCTCCTTTAATTACTAACGATATTTCCTGTTTATTCCTTTAATTGTAAGCCTATTTATAAATTGTTTTCATAGTGTTTGTTGTGTTTTGTCTTAGATTTTTTAATATTTTGCAATATTTGTTTATAGTTTCATTTGATATGTATATTTGGTTTTGATTTTAAGGATAATTTTAAAACTCCATCCTATTGTTTTTCATGATACGTCGATTCTGTACTTGTTTATTAATTCTTCCTTTGTTTTGTTCAACAGTATTGGCTCAAAGAGGCTCTAAACCGAAAAAGGCTAAGGTTGTTGACAATCAGATTCAAATTCAAATTGTTGATTATTCTGGTTCAGTTAGCAGTTCTGGACGATTTATGTCCGGTAAATACCTTAAAATTGGCGAATCTGATGAAGTTCCTATTAAGCCGGATGGTAGTCAGGTTATGAAGTATTTTAAGAAATGCCCTGAAGCCAGGAATTAGCTCAAGAGGCTGCAACCTTAAATAGACAAGGTAAAACACTTATGTTGGTTGGTGCAATTGCCGGTCCAACCGTGGTTGCAGGTAGTTTAGTAACTTCCGTAGCAGTTAAAAATTTTATTCCTTTCGTAATTGGAGCTCCAATTGGATTAGGCACTACAGGTGCATTAATTGGTGTTGGAGCGAGGCAAAGAAATAAGGCTTATAGAAAAGTTTGTGAAGCAATTGATGCCTACAATAATTCTTGTTATCAAGCACCTGCTATGACGGAAGAGGAAATTGAAAAGGCATTAGAGGAAAAGAGTAAGGATAAAGATGGAAAGGATAGTACGAAAATTAGTTCCGAGAAAAAAGAGAATATGGCTGAATTAATCAGAAATGAGCCTGGCTATTCTAATTTATTCGGTGTGGGTTTGATACCATTCAATTTTACTTATTCTCCAATAAATACTAGGTTTGGAGCAGGTGTTTTTGGTTTTTATAGTTTTAAAAGTTCCTTTGTAATTGAGGC
>JAIBAJ010000079.1 GCA_019695265.1 Bacteroidia bacterium
CTTTTGTACTCGGAAGGCCTACGACATTGCAAGTTTTTCAAGGGAACATCAATTCACAGCCGCGGCGCGCCCCGTGCTGAGCCAGGCCAACGCACGGCGTTCTAACAGGCTTTTGTGCAAGGGCTTACTCAGTTATAAAAATCATTGTTCCATTATTTAATCTTTCTTCAAAAAGAAAATTCAATTTATTTCAAATGCCTGAAATACAACGACTTAAATACTAGTTAGATGGAAATTGTCAATAGAAATTTTAAACTACGTTTCGAGACAAGTGATAGGATGGCTTTCAAGTAATTTTTACCTAGAGAACATTATGTAATATCAATTTATATATTAGTTTTCTTATGTAAAATTGTTATAACATAATGAATCCTCGGCACTAACTAACACTAGCTCGGGATTAACCCCAATCATCCCACATCCCATCGCGCTTGTCATTTGTTCACTTCGTTTCAAATGACAATTTTGTGATAAATGGCTTTAAATAAAGTCTGAGGGTTGGATAGGATTATACAACAATGTTGTTTGGGAAAAGCCCAAAACCATTTTGATAATCACCTTTTCACAACCTGAAATCCCTATCCTTATTATTTTTAAAAGCATCCTAACGATTTCCAAAACAGATTTGGGTTGAATTGAAATGGTCATAATACGGGCCGAGCCAATCCATTTGAAGTAATAAACATTCGGTTGGGGAATAAGCAATAGATAGGGAAGAAAATACCTTGGAGTGAATGGTATCTTTGTCGGTTGTGAATCCATGAAAAAAGCAAAAAAGCAAGAGGAAACCTTTTTGATAAACCGGGAAATATCCTGGTTATCGTTTAATGAACGAGTATTACAAGAGGCTGAAAATCCTCGGGTGCCTTTAATTGAGCGAATTCGCTTTTTGGGAATTTATTCCAATAACCGGGATGAGTTTTTTAGGGTTAGGGTGGCCAATTTAAGGCGAATGATGCAGGTTGGAAAGAAGGCCGAGAGCATCACTTTTGGCAATCCGGAACAGATTTTAGAACGAATACAGCAAATGGTATTGGTGCAGCAGCGCAAGAGCGATGTTATTTACCAACAACTGGTTTCGGAGCTGGCCAAGAATGAAATCTTTATCATCAATGAAACCAATTTGAATGAGCAACAGCGTATTCAGGTAAAGACTTATTTTCAAAACCAAGTGCGTCCGGTATTGGTACCCATTATGTTGGATACTGCGCCCGGATCGCCGTATTTACGGGACAAATCGATTTTTTTGTTTGTGAGGATGAGTAGGATTGAAGGGGACAAAAAAGCGATGCATGCTTTAATTGAAATACCATCCAAAGTTTTGTCGAGGTTTGTTTTATTGCCTTGCAAAGAAAACAGGAAGTATATCATTTTGTTGGATGATGTAATCCGATTCTGCCTGGATGAAATATTTGCCTTGTTCAATTACGATAAGTTTGAGGCTTATACCATTAAACTGACCCGGGATGCAGAGATGGAGGTAGATGTAGATATGTCGAAAAGCATTGTGGAAACCATGTCGAACAGCCTGAAAGACCGTAAAAAAGGGATTCCGGTAAGGTTTGTTTACGACAGCAATATGCCCAGGGAAATGGTTAAATACCTGACCAAGCGCTTGCAAATACCATCCAGCAGTGCCCTGATTCCGGGTGGCAGGTACCATAATTTCAAAGATTTAATGGATTTTCCGGATGTTGGATCTCCGGAAATGAAATATACCAAATTACCCACCTTGTCGCATCCGGCATTACTAAACCAGGTGAGTATGTTTGAGGCCCTGAAAAAGCGGGATGTTTTGCTTTCATACCCGTATCAATCTTTTCAACATTTGGTAGATGTTTTGCGGGAAGCGGCCATTGACCCCAAAGTGACAGAAATTAAAATTACCTTGTACAGGGTGGCCAGGAACTCCAACATTGTGAATTCCTTAATAAACGCCATTCGAAACGGGAAACACGTTACCGTTGTAGTGGAATTACAAGCCCGGTTTGATGAGGAAAACAACCTATACTGGGCACAATTGCTGCAAGAAGAAGGTGCCAAGGTGATTTTTGGTGTTCCGGGACTAAAGGTTCATGCCAAAATTTTCCTCATAACCCGTATCGAAGGCAAGAAGGAAGTGCTGTATGCCCGAATTGGTACCGGGAATTTCAACGAAAGCACTTCCAAAGTTTATACCGACCACAGCCTGTTTACCTGCGATAGCCGATTAACCAATGAGGTTAGCAAAGTATTTACCTTTTTTGAAAACAACTACAAATCCGGGCATTACGAACACCTGTTGGTTTCGCCATTCTATATGCGCGAAAAGCTATTAGCCCTGGTGGATCAGGAAATTTCCAATGCCAAAGAAGGAAAAGTTGCCGGAATTTGGTTAAAAGTGAACAACCTGGTTGACCTTGAATTCATTCATAAACTTTACCAGGCCAGCCAGGCCGGTGTAAAGGTTAAACTAATCATTCGAGGCATGTGTTCCATTATGTGCGGAGTGCCCGGAGTAAGTGAAAACATTGAAGGAATAAGCATTGTAGATCGGTTTTTAGAACATAGTCGCTTGTTCATTTTTTCCAACAACGACCAACCCCGGTTTTACATTAGCAGTGCCGATTTAATGAACAGAAACCTCGATGGAAGAGCCGAGGTTGCTTGTCCTATTTACGACGAAGAAGTAAAACGAGAACTTTGGGATACCTTTCAGATTTCTTGGAACGACAATGTAAAAGCAAGAATTTTAGATCCCGACCTTTCCAATCAATTTAAAGAACGGTCTGCAGAGGAAGAAGAAATCCGCTCCCAGGAAAAAATTTACGAATACTTTTACAAACTAAAAATTTCAGACCAATAAGTCAATATTACCCTTCTAAATTTATGAAAAAGCTTGTTTTTACCCTGCTGATACTTTTCCCATTTTTAAGTTCAAAAGCGCAAATCGGTCATGATTTAACCATATTCTCCGGCGATGGAATGAAGTTTACAGTCATCATCAATGGAATGAAAATGAATGAACAGCCCCAAACCAATGTATTTATTGAAAACCTAAACAACGATTGGGTAAAGGCAAAAATTTTCTTTGAAGATACCAACCTGGAGCCAATTGAACGTAACATTTTACAAATCAAAAGTGCGGCCAATAGCGGAAACTATCCCGAAGCAGTGGTGTATGAAATTCGCACCAACAAGAAAGGGCAACCCGTTTTGAGATGGTCTAGTGCGGCTCCCAAAAAAATTCAGCAGCAAGTAATAATTCAACAAGCTCCTGCTCCTGCCCCACCTCAACCCGGAATTCAAATCAATGTTCCAGGTGTTCAAATGCAGATCAATACTCCACAGTAAGCCTTTCCAACTCTTCAAATTTGGAAACCGGCCATTGTGGAAAAAAACTCATTCTTTCCCTTTTCTGAGTTAGCATACTTCTTTCATTCGCTATAGCTTTGCCGCTGATAATCTGATATGTCTGAACTTAGCTTGTATGATCGTTACCGTAAGCAATTAGCCAAAATTGCTGATGTAAGTTATTCTGTTTCGGTTTTAAATTGGGACCTGGAAGTTTGTATGCCCGAAAAAGGAAGCAATCGCCGTGGACAACAAATGGCGGCTTTGTCCGGAATAAGTCATGAACTGTTTATTGATCCGGAATTTGGAAATTTATTGCAAAAACTCTCCGAAGATAAATCCCTGAGCTGGAAGGAATACCGCAATGTGAAGTTAAGCCTGAAGGATTACGAAAAGAAAAAGAAATTTCCTTCTGAATTTGTCGAAGAACTTTCCCTGGCAACCTCCGACGGCTTTGTGAAATGGCAACAAGCCAAACAACACAATCGTTTCGAAATATTTGCTCCGGCACTCGAAAAAATTATTGAACTTAAACGCAAGGAAGCTGAGCTTAGTGGTTATACCATGCATCCTTACGATGCCTTACTGGACTCCTATGAACCGGGTTGCAAAACCAAGGATTTAGAGAATATTTTCTGGGATGTAAAAACCCGCCTGGTGCCTTTCATTAAACAAGTTTTTAATCGCCCTCAAAACCCCGATTCCTTCATGTTTCAGGACTTTGACCGGGGGGCACAATGGGATTTCGGAATTGAATTATTACGTAAAATTGGTTACGATTTTGAAGCAGGCAGGCAGGACATTTCCACCCATCCTTTTACCATCAACTTTGGCTCCAACGATGTTAGGGTAACCACCCGCATCAATACCAACGACCTCAATGAAATGATTTGGAGTACCATTCACGAAGGTGGACACGCTTTGTACGAACAAGGTATTCCGGATGATGAATACGGATTGCCTTCCGGTGAATCCATTTCGTTGGGAATTCACGAAAGCCAAAGTCGGTTGTGGGAAAACAATGTTGGACGCAGCCTGGCCTTCTGGAAGGCCAATTTCCCGGAGTTACAACAACTGTTTCCTCAGCAATTATCCAACGTAGGTGTGCAAGATTTTTACAAGGCTATGAACATTGTAAAACCAAGTCTCATTCGCACCAATGCCGACGAGTTAACCTACCATTTCCACATTTTAATTCGCTTCGAGCTTGAAAAAATGATGTTGGAGAAGTCGGTCAGCGTCAATGACTTACCCAAACTTTGGAACCAAAAATACAAGGAATACCTGGATTTGGATGTACCCAATGATGCCCAGGGAATTTTGCAAGATATTCACTGGAGCCATGGTAGCATGGGTTATTTCCCCACCTACTCCATCGGAAGTTTTTATGCCGCACAATTCTTCGCTAAGGCCAAAAAAGATATTCCGGAGTTGGCACACCACATTGGCGAAGACGAAATGAAGAAACTTTTACAATGGCTTAGAGATAATATCCACACTCATGGCCGAACTTACAACAGCGAGGAAACCTGTGTGCGTGTAACCGGCGAAGGGCTTAACTTCAATCATTTCATGGAGTATGCCCGCACCAAATACAAAGATATTTACTCGTTCTAATTTTTCTTTTCGAAAACCCATTTCAGGCATTCCGTTGGTCTTTATTTGGCGGGCCCCTTTCGCCCGGCTAGCCTAGTGCATAAACCTCTACCTTCCTGCACCGGGCTTCAGGTCACGCTATCGTCTGTAGTCCAAGCCGCCCCCGCTATTGCCTGTTTGGCTTGGAGCTACTTGCCTCTATCGTTGCCCGAGGGTGCAAGTCCGGAATAATTGCTTCATTACACAAAATCTGCAATAGAATTCTATTTCGACTTCGAACCACTTCAAACACAAGAATTTCAGAACGATTTCTATAGAAGATTCCAGGTTAAATTTAACTACATCAAATCATTCGTATTTACACACTTACGAATGATTTTGTTAGGTTTAAATTAGTTTAATGGTAAATAGTATTTCTTTGCCTAAAATCATCTAACCTTGAAAAAACTACTACTCCTGGTTTTCGCCATCCTGTTCCGATTCGAATCGAATGGTCAGAATTTATACTTCCCACCCTTAAGTGGTAACCAATGGGATACCCTCTCGCCGGAAAGTTTAGGCTGGTGCACCAATTTCCTCGATAGTCTGGACAACCTTTTATTAGAACGAAATTCCAAAGCCTTTATATTGCTGAAACATGGCAAAATAGTACATGAAAAGTATTTTGGAACGTTTACAAAGGATAGTTTATGGTATTGGGCTTCAGCAGGGAAAAGTCTGACTTCCATGTTGGTTGGAATCGCCCAGCAGGAAGGCTATTTATCCATCAACGATTTAAGCTCGGAGTACCTTGGGCAAGGGTGGACCTCAGCACCATTAGCCAAAGAAAATTTAATTACAGTCCGCCACCAGCTTAGCATGACTACCGGCCTGGACGATGGAGTACCCAATTCCGACTGCACAAGCGATTCTTGCTTGGTTTATCTGGCCGATGCCGGCAGCAGATGGGCCTATCACAATGCACCTTATACCTTGCTCGATGGAGTAATTCAGAGTGCTACCGGACTTAATCTCAATTCCTTTTTACAAACCAGGGTAAAAGTTAAAACCGGAATGAGCGGTTTGTATGTTCAAAACGGATATAACAATGTATACTTTTCCAATGCCCGATCCATGGCGCGCTATGGATTACTTGCACTTGGAAAAGGTGTTTGGAATGGTGATTCGGTTTTAAAAGACATGAATTACTTTACCGAAATGACCAACACTTCACAAGCCATCAATCCTTCCTATGGCTATTTGTGGTGGTTAAATGGCAAGTCAGGCTTTATGGTTCCCCAGTCACAAATAAATTTCACCGGATCAATAATTCCTAATGGGCCAACCGATTTGTTTTGTGCTTTAGGGAAAAATGATCAAAAAATTCATGTAGTTCCAAGCCAGGATTTGGTTTGGATTCGAATGGGCAATGCAGCAACACCCAACCAATTAGTTCCTTTGATTTTAGATAATGAAGTGTGGGGCATACTTAATCAATTGATGTGCACTAGCTCTGTTGAGGAGAAAAACAAGCTAAACAAGGGAGTTTTACTTACAACAACTCATATTACACTGCAACAACCCGATCAGTCAGGCAACGAATTGCGAATCAGTGATTTAAGCGGCAGGGTTTTTCTGAAGCAAAAATTGGTAGCAAACCAAGCTTTTTCATTGGAACAACTGCCATCCGGAATGTGGATACTTAGCATAGAAGGCGGGTCCAATCCTTGGGTTCAGAAATGGGTGAAAGAGTAAAAAAGCTTACCCAAAGTGCGCATTTACCTGAGGTGATAATCTTGAAATAATGTACTATTGCATAATCCTTTGAAATTATGGTTGACTTCCAAAATTTTGTATCCACCCGTTTTTCCTTTTTAACCGAACAGGATTTGCAGCAAGTGGCTGAAATTCTTGAATTGAAGCAACTGAAAGCGGGTGAAGTATTTATTAGGGAAGGCGATTTAACCTATAAACTAGCCTTAGTTCTGGAAGGTTTATTAAGGAATTTCCACTTTACCGAAAACGGTGATGAGAAAACAGTTTTGTTTTCCTGGGAAGGTGAGATTGTAGGAGGTTACAATTGTATTTTTCATAACCAACCTGCCAAAGAAAATGTAGAAGCATTGGAACCTACAACCATGGTTGTGATCAACTACCATGATTTTACCAAATTAACCCAGAAAAATCCAAGGTTACTGCAGGCTCATCTAACCTTTTTAGAACAAGCCTTTGTGGAAGCCATCAAACGTATCGACGATTTCACCTTGAATAGTCCGGAGGAACGCTACATTCGCTTACTAAAGGAAAAACCATTTTTGTTGCAACGAGTTCCACAGAAACACCTCGCTTCCTTCCTGGGAATTACCCACATCTCCTTATCTCGAATTCGCAAACGCATCAGCACCAAAAAATAGTTTGGTTGAAAATTCCAAGCAAAGACTTTAAACCATTTCCGGATAACCCAATCAAAGTGATTACCTTAGCCCCCCTTTTGAAACACAATTTTCCATTCGACTTTTCGGTTATTTTGTAAACCAAGTCTTTGTCTGTGCTCTATTCCAAAATATCACCTAACGCTCCCATTGTATCACTCTTGCTGGTGGTGGTTCTCTATTTGAGCGGACTTCCAAAGGGAATTGCTCAGGAAGAAATCGGTTACACGGCCTCTAATTATTCCGGTGTACAAGGCCTGTTTTTAAATCCGGCCAAAGGTTGCGATTCCAAAATGTTTATAGATGTAAATATTATTGGTTTGGACCTTTTTGTGCATAATAATTATGTTCATTATGCCGCCAAGGATTTTTATTTATGGAAAAATATCAATACTGGATTTCCGGAATTATCCGACAATATTAAACCGGTTTACAAAACGGCCCAGGTAGCATTGAATGTTACAGGGCCATCGGTTCATTTAAGTTGGGGACAACATTCAATTGGCTTGTTTACCAGGGCCCGCAGCTATACCTCTGTTAAGTTAGAATTGCCCTTGGCCAAACACATATTCGAAGGGTTTAAGTACTATCCGCAATTGCGTCAGGAATACAACCTCAACAATCAATATGTAAATAGTTTAACCTGGGTAGAATACGGATTAAGTTATGGTTTAATTTTTTTGCAGAAAAACCATACCATGATGAGTGCCGGAGTTAATATCCGTTACCTGACCGGAATTAATGCGATTGGTTTAAATATGGAAAACCTTACTTATGAAGTTAAAGACAGTACTACCTTGGAATTTTATAACTTTTCGGGACAGGTTCAGCAAGCTGCTCCGGCATTTGGTTCAGGAAAAGGTTGGGGACTTGATTTGGGATTTGAATACAAACACATGTTGGAAGATGTGACCCGTTACCGGCCCAACACCAAACGCGGTGGTTGCAAAAAGGTGGACTACAAATGGAAAGTTGGGGTTTCTGTTTTAGACATTGGCTACATCAATTTTAACCAAGGTGCATCCTTCCAGGATTTTACCAACGAAGGTTCCACCTGGTATAAATACGATTCTACCGGAATAAAAGGATATAGTGGTGTTGATTCTTTAATTAATGCGAGGTTTAATTCTCATGGAACAGTTGTCAAAGAACCTCAGTTCAAAGCCTGGTTGCCCATGGCTGCATCGGTTCAATTTGATTACAATTTTGAAAACAATTTTTTCATCAATGCCACCGCCATGTACGGTCCAAGGTTAGGAAACAATGTTAGAAGAGGCGCCTTATTTGCTATAGTACCCAGGTACGAACGCAAACGTTGGGAAGTATCGCTCCCACTTTCCTTATGGGATTTTCAATACCCCCAATTCGGGCTTCAGGTGAGGATAAATAACATGTTAATCATTGGTTCTGATCGAATTATGCCTCTTATTTATCGTTCCAATGTGTATGGGTTAGATATCTATTTCCACCTAAAATTCTCCATTTACAAAAATCCGGCTTGTAAACGAAGAGGAGGAAAAAAAGAAAGCGAGTGTCCGGCTTACCGCTAGCGGAATTCTTTGGTACTTTTGTTCAATCTGAAGGATGACAGCCTACCAAGCCAAGCTGCCTCCGGAAAGGATACCTTAATTGTTCAGGTTTTGAAAAACAAGGGATTACCCATAGTTTTACCACTTTTCTGGTTGATTTGCCTTTCATCCTTTGGGCAGCAGCACCGAATACAGATTTTTCAATCAGACACTTGCCTAAGTTCAAAGCAGTTCGCAGGGCTGATCGATACCAATTCTTACGCGAAGAATCAAGCCCAGGCAAAAGAGCGCATCTTTTCCATGGTAAAACTTCTTCAAACCAAAGCCTATCTAGCTTGCAGCTTAGACAGTCTGGTTTCTGATTCTATTCAAACCAAGGCTTGGATTCGAACCGGATATTTGTATAAATGGGCCTTTCTTTCGGCCGGAAATGTAGATGAAGGATGGTTGGCCAAAACAGGATTTAGGGAAAGGATTTACAAAAACAGACCTTTTGACTACACCGAAGTATTAAGAATTCAGGATGCCATAGTAAAACAAGCCGAAAACAATGGCTATCCCTTTGCATCGGTCAGGCTTGATAGTTTATTAGCTATTAATGGGGCACTTTCAGCCGCATTAATGGTAGACCGAAACCAAATGTACGCCATTGACAGTTTAACAATTAAGGGAAAGACTAAGATAAAGGCTGCTTATATGAAAAATTACCTGGGAATTCGACCGGGAGACGAGTACGATGAAAGTAAAATTGCCAGGATTTCTGCACGCATCAGGGAACTGGCCTTTGTAAAAGAATCCGCTCCACCTTCAGCCAGGTTTTATGAGAAAACCACCGTTATTACCCTTTACCTCGAAGACAAAAAAGCATCGCAATTTGATGGCATATTGGGTGTATTACCTGATAATAGCAAATCGGGAAAAGTATTGCTGACAGGTGAATTGAATTTACGCCTGCAAAGCGCCTTTGGAAGAGGGGAACTTATTGATTTACGCTGGAGAAAATTACAAGCCCAAACCCAGGATCTCAAAGTAAACCTGGCCTATCCTTACTTATTTGCTACTCCATTCGGACTGGATTATAAACTTGATTTGTATAAACGAGATACTACCTTTCTTAACTTCAACAACAACATTGGAGTACAATACATGCTGGTTGGAGGAAATTTCCTCAAAGTTTTTCTGGAAAGTCGTTCCTCCTCCTTGTTAAGCACGGTAGGATTGGAGAACCTTACCACCTTACCACAAAATGCCGATACCCGATTGATTCTGTATGGCTTAGGAGTAAAATTTGATCATGTTGATTACCGGTTAAATCCAAGACGAGGGTATAAAATTGCCTGGAATGCCGGGGCAGGAAATAAAACCATCAAACAAAATCCAGGTTTGAACCCCGAAATATATGATAGTCTTCAACTTAAAACCATTCAAATTAACAGCGATGTAAACCTGGAATATTATTTCCCATTAGGCAAAAGACATGTTATAAAAACCCGTTTACAAGGCGCAACCATGTACAATGAACAATTGTTTCAAAACGAACTATACCGGATTGGAGGATTACGCACCTTGCGAGGTTTCGACGAAGAAAGTATTTTTGTATCCTCGTATGGTATTGGAACCATAGAGTATCGCTTTCTGCTCGAGACCAATTCCTATTTTTATGGCTTTTTCGATGGGGCTTGGTATGAACGAAACACGCCCAATCGCTATCTGAGAGATACCCCATATGGATTTGGTGCGGGAATAAGTTTTGAGACCAAGCTTGGCATTTTTACTTTAAACTATGCCTTAGGTAGCCAATTTGGCAAACTCAGTCAAATTCGGGCAGCTAAAATCCACTTCGGTATAATAAGTCAGTTTTAAAACAGGATTAGCCTTGGAACCTTTATGTGAAGCAGAATTATACCGAATGTACATTAAGTTTAGTCCAATTTTAGGTATTAATTCCGATTGAAAAATAAGCCTAACATACTGTATACTCGGCATTTATACCGAATGGACAAAATGTATAGTCCAATTTTATGCTTAAATTTTCTTGAAAAATCGGACTAACATTTTGTATCCTCGGTACTTACCAATCTAAATTTATAAAAGCCTTCGGACTATTTATAAATTAAAATTGGTATTATTTGGTTTTAAAAATAGGCTCTAACCTGCATATTTCCGGAATGAATGGCCTTTGCACCTTCACTTTTGCGGCCGTTATAGGTTAAATTGAACTGCATATTTTTACCGATATTGGTTTGCCAACCTGCTGCCCAGGTAAAGTTCAAACCGGGTTGAAGGGCTTCTAACATTTCATAACCCAGGTTACTATTTTTACTTCCGTTAAACGAGATGTTCAGGTAATTGAATTGCATATTGAAACTACCTTTCGACACCATGTTGAACTTCAATTCAGTTCCTATGTTACGTACAAATGCGGCCTCAGCCAATTCGCTTCGGTTGCGTTTCTGACTGTACCTAAAGTTCACACTCCAGCGAAAAGCTGCTCCGGGTTGCCAGGTTAATTTAGGCTCCAGTTCAAAATAGTGCAAATCATAGCTATTCGTTTGTAAAAACTGTTGTTTATTCACCTTTCTGCCATCCTTATAACTCATGTTTAGGGTAAAACGTCTGGTAAAATTCCACCTGCTTCCCAGTTGATGAAAAGAAGTGCTTCTACTTTCAAAACCATTGACCAATAAGGTTTTGTTACTTACAGATTGGAAGCTATAATCCATACCGAATTTGCTGCTGCTTCGGTTGAAGAACAGGGTATTTCGAAAAGAGGAATTGATGCTTCGCAGGGAACTATCCAAGACATTTCCTCGAAAAGGATTCAGGGAACTCCAAAAATCTTCCTGACCCGTTTTTCGGTCGGTACTGAAGATAGTTTGGGTATTAAACCTGGAAACGAATTTTCGAAAACCTTTTTTAGTGCTCCAAACAATGGAAGGGGTTATGTTGAAGGTTTGATTAAATTGGTTAGAATAGGTTTTTGAATACGTGTTAGAAGGAACCGAGACCCTGATATATTCCGCCTCATTCGGAAAAACGGCAACCGGGAATTCATCCAATTGTTGTATTCCATCCTGGTTATAGTCTCTCCAAACATATTGCCCCAAACCGGCAGTAACTTTAGAATATTGGTATTGCCTTTGCAGTTCCAGTCCACTTCCAACCTCAAAGAAGGTGGAACTTTGAATTACACCTTTTAATACTCTCCAGGAATATTCAATCCGATTAACCAGGTTATCGAAGTATTTCTGACTTTTAACCAGTGTATCGGTACGGCTTAAGGCACTATCTAAAATGGCTAATCGACGGAAGGTGGAGGTTAGTTTAAAGTTGTGGTTAGGATTCGAGTTTAAATCCACACTTAAGCTAATGTTATGGCTTAAGTCGGCCGGCACCAACTCTGAGCCCCTGGGTCGTTTGTCCATTCGGCGGCGGTAACTGATTCCGAAGCGATTTTTTGCTGAATCGGGAGAGGTGATAAAGAAGGTTCGGTCGTTGAAATAGTAGCTGGTAGCGTTTAAACTATCAAGCCCGGGTTTTCGGAAACGGTTATCTTCCAACTCATCGCGTATACCCAATGCAATCCATTTGAATTGTTTACTCAAGGTGCCGATGTAACGATTAAATTGGTTGTTAACCAACAGTCCATCCGACTGAATAAAACTAGCCTTAAAATCCAGGTGAAAACCCAATTTATCCAAATTCGCTGAAGCCAGGTGTTGGTAGGCCTTGAAGACATCTTCATTTATAAAGTTTTTAAATTGGTACAAAGCTTCCCCCCATTTCCGAATATCTGCCCCCAATTTTACTCCGGAAATATATTGATTTTGGTAGGTTTTTACATTCAGCAAATTCCAGTCACGCTCAAATTCAACCGTTCTAAATCGTTCAATGGGCCTAAATTGTTCGCCGGTATATTCGAAGTTTGCACCTGTTTTAAGCACGATAGTTGCTGAATCTTTTTTACCCAGCGGAAAATCATGGTGGTAAACCAATTTACCGGCAAAACCGGTATTGTCACGGTTATCAATGGTGGAGAAGGTATTGGGATCGACATTGCTCATGGCCGCTTCGACGCTTAGGCCTGAGTTTTTGCTAATGGCATAATCCACACCAACATCGAGCATTTGGGTTTGTTTGGGTGTAACAAGAAGTTGAACTGCAGCAAACCTACCTTGGCGGTTGCCCAGGCTATCGGGTGCTATCCAATAAAAAACTCGTCCATTGGCACTGGTAGAGGTTTGTTGTAAATAGTCTCCATTTCCCAAACCCACATCGGTAAATCTTAGTCTGTATTTGGCAACTGTACTATCGCTGCTGTAAACATATACCTGGGCACTTACGGATGCACCGTTTAAATAGGTAACCGTGGTATCGGATTGGCGGTACAATACTTCACTGTTTGAAAAGGCAACCGAATCGGCTGAAGGAACCAATGCAAGTTGAATACTATCTCCAATCTGGCTCATTAGCTCTTTGGCTTCGGTATTTAATTCCTGTTGCAGGGGTTGGTTTTTTGCATCTTGTTCATTGTAAAAATTTACTCTTGCCTTCCATTTTCCGGCCTGCAATTCGGAACCAACATGGAGCAAGGTTCTGCTGTAATTTTTGTCGGAATATTGAAATTCTACAATAATTCTTCGGTCTTTGGTTATGAGGTTTTTAGGTGTAAACTTGATGCTTGCCGTATTGTAATCGATAATATAATCGTTGGATTGCCCTCGGGTAAGCTGTTGTCCATCAATAAAAACACGTTCGGTTCCAGCCAGGACAATGATATAAATTTCTCCATCATTTCCGGTTAGTTGATAAGGACCCTGGTTGCCTTCAATCCCCTGAATTAATTGACGTTTAAATTTACCACGTGAAATAGCTCCACTTCCTGTAAGCATTAATTGCAAAGGTGGATTTCCTTCTTTCTTCTTTTCAGGCTTTCGTAAATCCAAAACAGAGGAAACACTTAAGCCTTGAGCTCTCTTGTAAAAGCTCATAAAGTAGGTATTGGGTTTTTGCAACTGAAAATCGCCGGCAATAACTTTCCATTTAGTGCCTTCGAATAATTGAATATAAACCTGGTCAAAATCCTGTAGTTGTTGGGTATTTCCGTCGGGTTGCACCGGCACATTATTATCGGTTATGGCTGCCAACAACTCAATATTCTCTGATATTTTGCCGGAAAGTTGTAGGTTCAGGGAAGAGTTAACCACTACGTCCTGGGTATTTCCAACGGTGATACCTCGGCTTATGGAACCATTCTTATTCAACCCTTGCATGGAAAAGAAATCATCGGTTTTCGATTTTTCATCGTAGGTGAAATTGAATGGATTAAATTCTCCTTCCCTGTTTCTTTTTAAGCTGGAGGCATCTTTGTGATAAAGCGGTTTGGAAAAATTGATTGGAAAGACCCTGAAACTTGCCACCAATGGAGTGATGGTAAATAAATTTTCTTCCTTGAACTTGCTTCGAATAAAGATCAACTGTGCCTTGTCAAAGTCGAGTTTGTAAACCGATTTAGGAAAGGGTTTTCCATTTTTTCTAACCACAACAAAACTTTCCGGATTAATACTTAAACTGTCAAGTTGAACCGTATCCTTTGAAGTATCGAAATTAACCAATCGCCGGGTATCCACCACTTGAGACCAAACTCCCAATGGAAATAAAAAGAAGGTAAAAATTAACAGCCGGGTCACGTTCTGATTCCGAAAATGGGGGGTTCAGAACGTAAAAGTAAGGTTTTTGGTGTAGGTGATTATTCCAACAATTGGAAGTTCTTGGGAACTTTTAGTTGATAAGAAAATTCAAAGAGTCTGGAATTACCGGGTTCCAAATCCAGATTCCATTTTAACTCCCCGGTTTTATTGTTTTGTTTAGCCCCTTCGGCCACTACTTTGTCAACTTTCAAACCTTCGTAAGGAGAAACCGGAACCTGATCAATTACGGTTAAATGGATAGGTAGCGATTTTCCGTTTTTCACACTAATTTGATAGGCTCTTTCCTCGGTTCTATCTGATGACATAAATTCCTTCTTTTTGTAATTTCTCAGATTTTTCCGACTTACAGCGATATTTTTATCCACTCCCATCGAAATATCCAGGGTGTCCTGGGTTACACCTTGAACTTTTAAATAGGTTCTTCCTTTAAAGGTTCCATACAGGTAAAGATTCATTTCTCCATCGGTAAGCTCCAGGCTTTCCCAGTTAGGCAAATGTGCCTGTAAAAACACATTTAAATCCAACTTAGGGATTACTTTATATTCGTAAAAGCAAGGAATTTCTGCTTCTTTGTAGGCTACTTTGGTTTCTTCACCATTGGCCTTAATAGTATAAGGCAACTCTATTTCGTACACTATGGCATTGCTAAGGTCTGATTCGTTAAACGGAATGGTATGTGTAATTACCGGCTTGCTATAGCTATTGGTTTCTATGGCTGAAATCATCGAAACACCGGCAGTGGTAGAATATGCCATGTCCATGCTACTACTGTTTCTTTCTTTGGAACTGCTAATAGTTAATGCTTTTAATTCCTGATGATTTGGCCTCATCTCAGCAATTACCACTGAATTTGTAATAGGCAATTCCAAACGATCATACCCAATGTAACTCAGTACTAAGGAAGTGCCTCCTAAAGTAGAGGAAATTGAAAAATTTCCATCGATGTCGGTGGTAACTCCGGCTAAAGTATTGCCGTTACGCATTAATAGCACATTAGCGCCTATCAAGGTTTCTTTGGTTAAAGCGTCGAGCACCCTACCTTTGATGTGATTTAATTGGGTTTCGACAAATGCCGGATTGGGCCTAGGCGGATTTTGTCCCAGGTACCAAGGACTTAGCACCGGGGCCTGATTGGGCTGATTAGGATTATCGGTGCTTAGGTTGAGTTTTACCTGGTTCCAATCTTCGCCCGTATTTTGAATAATTTTTGCATTGTAAACCATAATCAAAGGCGATTGAACATCCTTCATACGGAGGTCGTACGAGATACTCCAACTGGCATTTTTTACCTTGTAACTCAAAGCAAAATTGCCCTTCATGGCCTCCTTCACCTCTACTTCAACCCAAATTTCGGAAACCAAGCGTTGCTGATCTGCCTTTTGTTGCCGTGAAAGTTTATACAGCTTTTCCAATTCGGCTTTTAATGCCTGGGTTTTGTTCAATGAATTCAGCCTTTTCCGCTTTACCTCATCCAACTTTTGTCCGAAGTATTCCATAGCTTCCCTCAAATCCTGTGTTTTTAGTCCGTTATTGCCTGAAATTGTTTGGTTTCTCATCAGCATCTCCTCTTCCTTTAGGTTTACATCCGACAAGGCTATTTCCAGTTCCAAATCGGCTTTTAATCGTTCAATTTTCTTTTCCAGCTCCAGTTCGGAGACTTGCACAGTAAGGGTATCCATAATGTTGCTTTTGCTTTTTACACCCACAATTTGAACTGAAGCCTGGGCCGTAACCTCTATGCTGTTTTCTTCTAAAAAAGGAGATAGATTTTTAAAAATCAATACTTGTCTACCTTTTTGCAAATCGACTTTTGCCGAGCGGAAAACTTGGGCTCCCGAACGAAAAACGGTTACTTTATTAATACCCGACTCCACCGGAATTTGGAGGTTTTGAGCGTCCAGTCTCCAACAAAAAATCAGAGCAAATGCTAATAGAATACTGTTCCTTTTCATGTTTTACTATTTTGGAATGAAGACTCCAAAGGCCACTGATTTCCATACCTACAAGAAAAAAAATCAGGTAAGGTATTGACTAACAGGTTATTAAAAACAACTTTTTATCATCTGGGCAATTGGATTTTGTGCTTGTACTAACCTGACTTTCCCTTTCATACCATAGCCGGGGTGCTAACTAACACAGAGACCAAAAAACCAGGGTTTGGGGTTGCACCCTCGGGCAACGA
>JAIBAJ010000080.1 GCA_019695265.1 Bacteroidia bacterium
CGACGCTCATTTATTAAAGCAAGTGGAATTTTGGGGGTAGCCTCCTTATTTCCTTTGGGAAAAGTTTTTGCAGGAACAAGTCAACTAAGCAATGCGGCAAGTTGCACCTTAATTCCGGTTGAAACAGCCGGACCTTTTCCATTGGATTTAACAGAGAACACTACTTTTTTCAGACAGGATATCCGAGAAAGTAAAACCGGAATTCAACTGAATCTTAAAATAAAAATCATAGGAAACGAGAATTGTCTTCCGATGGAAAATGTAAGGGTTAATATTTGGCATTGCGATAAAGATGGATTGTATTCAGGATATAGTCAAACGAACAATCCGGGCCAATCGGGGCTTACCTACCTGAGGGGATATCAGTTTACAGATTCAAACGGAGAAGTTGAATTTGTGACCATTTTTCCTGGGTGGTATAATGGAAGAATTTGCCATATTCATTTTCAGGCTTATGTTAATAGTAGCTATGCTGCTATTTCACAATTAACCTTTCCAATAGAAACCAAGCAGGCAATTTATTCTGATAACTCCTCTGTATATACCAATGGAACAGACCCGATGTCTATTAGTTCGGATAATGTATTTTCAGATGGTTATAGTTTTCAAATGGCCAGCTTAACGGCCAATGCATCAACAGGCGGATATGATGCCTATTTGGAAGTTACTATAGAAGGAAGTGGTATTACCGGAATTGGTCATTTGGAAAAGGAAAATGCCAAGAATTTTAGTTTGGGACAAAACTATCCCAATCCATTTGAAAATGAAACAACCATTCCAATAAGTCTGCAATTGCCATCGGATGTAAAATTAGATTTGTTTGATCTCCAGGGAAGAAAAGTTTGGAGCCAAATGCAGAATAACCTTTCAAGTGGTAATCATAAATTTGAAATAAATCTGAATAATTTAGGCTTGACAAAAGCCAATTATGCTTATCAGCTTACTGTAAAAAATGCAAATGGCACATTTATAGGAAGCAAGCTGATGACGGCTGCGAAATAAGGCAAATTGTTTTACTAACAAAGTTGAATTCCAAAATCCAGCAAGAGGCCGGTGGCTTGTGGCATACTAAATTTAGCCTTTTTAATAGAATTGGTTAGCGGATGAATGCGATAAGAATGAGCTTCTCTGAAATCAGCCTCTTGCAACTGGGTTTGGTCAAAAACGGCTTGGGATAAGTCTGATCCGCTAAAGTTGGCTAAGCTTAAATCGGCTTCGGTAAAATCAACTTCATGGAGCTGGGAATGGAGGAAAGAAGTTCCTTTTAATTTAAGCTTATAAAAACAGGAAAGTTGCAGGTTGCAATGGGTAAAACTTAACTCCAGCAAGAAGGGGTTACATGATTCGAAATGCAAACCAAGAAGCTTGCAGGTATGGAACCGAACATTCTTAAATCCGGTTTGAATTAATTTTGCCCCACTCAGGTTACAACCCTGAAAATCGCAATCAATGAATTGAATGTTTGACAAGTTGAGTCCTTCGAAACGGCAATTGGTAAAAGTACAAGACTCGTATTCTTTGTCCAGCTCAGCTTGAGTAAATTCGTGGTTGGAAAAGGATTGATTATACATGGAATTTAATGCTGACCGGTGACGGAAAGAACCTTTTTCAGCACTTTTTCCGGAAGATTTACGTAGAGGTTTTGCATGCTTAATTCGATGGCTTTATACTCGTTTAATTGTTTCTCGCCCAATGGCTTAGATTTAAGAATACAGGTAATAAAGTACAGACAAATGCGGTAGAAAGAGAGGTAATTTTTATGTCGCTTGGTTTCCGGATTGGCCATAATGGTTTTGATGTTCCGGATGCAGAGGTGCTCAGCAAACTCAAAATCTTCTTTCAGGAAAAAGTACATCAATTCCAACATTTTTATTTGGAATTCGAAGGGGTGATAAGTAGCTGTTTCGTTGATTTCGCGAGATAAATTAATGAAATGAATCGCCTCTTTCAGTTGTCCGGTGCTGAGGTAAAGTTTGGCATAACTCATTGCTCCGCGGGTAGCATGAATATCCAACTTCTGTTGAATGGGTTCATCAAAATAGGTTTGCAGGGTTTGTTCGGCGCTTGTGTAATTCTCTTTGAGGATGTTAACCAGTACAAACTGTTCGCAATGGTAGAAAAACCCATACATTTCAGGTTCAAGTTTTTGTGAAAAAACTTTTTGGTAAATACTATAGCTTTGGTCGATTTGGCAGTTAAAAAACAGGATATCGGCATAAAGCAACTCCAGAAACTTGCCAATATTGATAGGGTAGAACCAGGCAATTTGGTCTTTTAGTTCGATTGCCTTTAGCAGAAACTCTTGTGCTTTGGATGGATTCGGTTCAAGATAGAGGAAGTAGCTGCACAAACTACGATAGGTATAGTATTGGGCTAAATGAAAATTGGTTGACTGCAGTTCGGCTTCCTTTTTAAGGAGGAAATCCAGACTAAGTTTTAAACGTGCTTTTTTATTCTTTTTCGCCGATAAACGGTTGATATCCGAAAACAATAAATGACATTCCACATAGTTAGTCCAGGCGGCAGAAGGTTGTTCAAGCGCCGCTAAATAGCGCTGTCCGATATACTGAGTTAGTTCTTCATCGTAACTGGCAAATGGCAAATCGATGAGTTGATGAAAAAGAGTTAGATAGTATTTGGCTAGTTCTTCCGATGGTTGGGCCTCTTTTAATGATTTTTCGTGTTGCCAAACTTCGTGGGTAAACAAACCGGGTAGGTTACGTTGTTTCAAAAAGAGCAAAAAGGGAAGTCCGCCATCAGGAAACAACACATCAAACGACTTTTTTAGCAGTACCGAACAGACTTTATTAAAATGGCTTTCGCTTAATTCAAGTTTAGCCAAAACTTTAGAATTAAGCAAGAAATCTTGGCCCAAACGGGAATGGATATAATCAAACACCTTCTTTTCTTTGCCTATTTTGCGAAGATGCATAACCTGTTCCATTTCCTTTGGCTGTAAGGCTTCGAGGAATGCTTTGAGTTGAGACACGACCTAAGTGACTGCTGTTTTCTAAAAAAGCTAAATTATTACTAAATTCGTTGGAAATACATGACCAACGTGTTATTGGAAAAAAATTAAATTGGTTTAGAAGCTCGGAGTTGTGAATTGCACCACTAAAAGCAAGCAATTGAACCCTTAGTGTAGGAAAGTTAAAAAAAAGCTATTTTAGGTAAGAATTGGGCGCAAAAAATTGTCACTTTTGACCTTCATTTCCTTGACCCCTTTCGGATGAAGTCATTTTTTACCCAATGTATTGGAATTATCCTGTTTTCTTTCTTTTTTAGCATGGTAAATGCTCAGGAATCTCCGGAGAAGAAAATAGATTTAGGCGAACTGCATGGTAATTTTCAATGCGACATGCAGTTGTATAATCCGGATTCGGCAATTGGAGCACCACCGGTACCTGAAAAATTTAGAGGAAATGTTTTCGGTAACTTTATTTATACCAGGAAATTAGGTCCTGGAAATTTTATTGCCGGAGTAAGATACGAAGCCTATTTGCCTGCCTTGCAAGGTTTCGATCAACGATACAAAGGGGTTGGATTGCCTTACCGGTTTATTCAATACCAATGGGAAGGTTTGGATGTAACAGTCGGAAATTTTTACGATCAGTTTGGAAGCGGAATGGTGTTCAGGGCTTTTGAAGATCGCAATTTGGGTTACGACAACTCCCTGGATGGATTAAGACTTAAATATACCTTATTCAAAGGAATACACCTTAAAGGAATTATTGGATTGCAACGCTTTTTTATGACCAAGGGTCCGGGAATTGTTCGGGGATTTGATGGAGAAATAGATTTTAATGAAACGTTTAAGTTTATGAATAACTCCAAGTTTCACCTAAGCCTGGGAGGTAGTTTTGTAAGCAAGTACCAAAGCGACCAAGATCCCGTTTATAAATTACCTGAAAATGTTGGAATGTACGGATTGCGAGCCAATATTCAATACGGAGGTTTTACTCTTAGTGGAGAATATGCCCACAAAGTAAATGACCCATCCACCGCCAACAACTTTATTTACCGAAAGGGTGAGGCCTTGTTAATTAATGCCGGGTTTTCAGTGAAAAATTTTGGCATCGCTATCAGCGCTAAACGCGTCGATAACATGAATTTTCGCAGCGATCGAACCGCCACCGCCAACAATCTTAGCATTAACTTTTTGCCCGCCTTAACCCGCCAGCATACTTATAATTTGGCAGCAACCATTTACCCATATGCTACTCAACCTAATGGAGAAATGGCTGGACAAATTGATATTAATTATTCATTTCCTCGTGGAAGTGTTTTAGGAGGAAAGTATGGAACCACTTTGTTGGTAAACTATTCCATAGTTAATGGTTTGGATACAGTTCAACGCAACGATGGATACGGCTACGATAGCAGGTTCTTCAGTATTGGCCGTAAACCATATTGGCACGATCTGAATGTGCAGTTGGATAAAAAAGTTTCAAAGGAGTTTAAGTTTTCTTTGATGTACATGAACTTCCTGTACGACAAGGATGTAGTTCAAGGCTTGGCCGGTTATGGGGTTATTACCGGTCATATCGGGGTGGTGGATATGACCTTGAGATTGCCCAAACAAAACACCCTGCATTGGGAGTTGCAAGGTTTGTTTGCAGATAAGCAAAAGGATTTCGGACATTGGGTAACAGGATTAATAGAATTTAACTACCACTCTAAATTTTTTGTAGCAGTACAAGACCAATGGAATGCCGGAAACAAAGATGCAGACAAACGAATTCATTACCTAACCGGCAGTCTTGGTTATACCCTTAAAACAACACGAATTACCTTAACCTACGGTAGGCAAAGAGCAGGTATTTTTTGTGTAGGAGGAGTTTGCAGAACAGTACCTGCCTCCAATGGATTAAGTTTATCAATAACAAGCAATTTTTAAGAAGGAATTCCTAACTTTACTTTTAAATCCAAGTTATGGGAACCACCAAAAAACCCTATCCATTCCAAACCATATTAACCGCCATTGCCTATAGTCCCAGGCTGGAAGCTAACCTAAATGAAGCTGCCCGTTTTTGCAAGTTGCTCGGGGCCAAATGGATATTAGTACATGCCGGTGAAAAGACTTCGGAAAAGGAATCCAAGCTTCAGTCTATATTGGAAAGAATCCCCACAGCCATCACACCGGAAGTAATCTGGGTAGATGGAAACCCGGTGGAAGTGATGCTGGAATGTGTTGAGAAATACAAAGTAGATTTGGTAATTGCCGGAGCATTGCAGCGGGAAAACTTGCTAAAGTTTTATGTTGGCAGTATTTCTCGTGAAATTTGTAGAAAATGCCCTTGTTCTGTATTGCTGCTAACCGAGCCTAAAGCTGAAAACAATCCACTTCATAAAATTGTTGCTGTGGCACCTGCAAAAAACGAGGCTTCCATGGTTATTGAAAGTGCGGCTTATGTTGCAAAAAACTATTTGGATTGCGAACTAACCATTGTAAAAGAACAAAGGGCGCACCGCTTAATGCAAAGCTTAGGCAACGAATCGGGCGATGATTTGCATTACAAAGATCAAAGTCTTAAGATAGAAAAGGAAATGTTGGAGGAAGATTTGAAAGGTTGTACCAATTTGGAAGGAATTAGTTATAAAACCGAAATTGTAGAAGGCAAACCCGGTTATGCCATTAATAAGTTTGCCAGAAAAAATAAGGCAGATATGCTATGTATCAATGGAAAAGAAGGTCATGGTGGTATTTTGGACCGAATCTTTACCAATGATTTGGAATATATTCTCGAAGATATTCCTTGTACTTTGCTTTTAGTAAAAACGAATAATGCCTGATGTGACGTGGAGAAATTAAAGCATGCTGAGGTCTTGTTGTTTTTGATTCAGGTGAGTGTCTTGCTCATCTCTTCCCGGGTTTTAGGAGAGGTTTTCAGGAAGTTGAAGCAGCCGGCTGTTATTGGCGAAATTTTAGCCGGTTTAATTTTAGGTCCTTCCATAGTTGGACAACTTTCTCCCGGATTTTTCCATCTGTTGTTCTATACCGAGCCTAAAGCCTTTATTGCTTTTGACGGACTTGCCCGAGTTGGAGTAATTTTCTTGCTTTTCGTCGCCGGCTTGGAAGTAGATCTTCCTATGATTTGGAAGCAAGGAAAATCCTCTGTTTTTATTAGCTTGAGTGGAGTAATTTTCCCTTTTGCTCTAGGGTTCACTAGTTCCTGGTTTTTTTATGATTATGTTCCGGATATAACCGATAACAGTCGGTTTGTTTTTTCCTTGTTTTTTGGGGTGGCTCTTTCTATCTCTGCTTTGCCGGTTATTGCCAAAATATTATTAGACCTGGAATTGATTCGAACCAAGGTGGGAGGATTAATTTTGGCTTCTGCCATGGTCGATGATGTTTTGGGCTGGATAATGTTTTCCGTTATTCTTAGTTTGATAGGTGGGGGAGGGGAGACCAATTTTGTTTATACCATTTTGTTTACCCTACTATTTACCGTGGTTTTGCTAAGCGTGGGCCGGGTTGCTATCAATCGGATTTTACCCTTTATTAATAAGTATTTTGCTTGGCCCGGTGGAGTAATAACCTTTGCCATTGGTTGTTGCTTTTTAGGCGCCGTTTCAACCGAATACATGGGAATTCATGCCATTTTCGGGGCCTTTTTGATGGGAATTTGTTTTGGTGATTCGGAACATTTTACCGAAAAAACCCGCGAAATTTTAAACCATTTTATTACCAATATTTTCGCGCCCCTGTTTTTTGTTTCCATTGGTTTAAAGGTGAACTTTATTCAGAATTTCGATTTGGAAACCGTAGCATTTGTGGTGGTGGTTGCTTACATTGCCAAGGTAATTGGCGTTGGAATGGGTGCTTTTTGGTCAGGTCTAAATAAGAAAGAATCCCTTGCTATTGGTTTTGGCATGAATGCAAGAGGTGCCATGGAAATTATTCTGGGATTGCTAGCCCTGGAAGCCGGTGTTATTAACGAGAAGATGTTTGTGGCTTTGGTAATTATGGCCATTATTACCAGCATTACCAGCGGACCATTGATGAAATGGGCACTAAACCGAAAGTAGATGGAGTGTTTCAATCCGGTAGTTTTTCAATTTACCTTGTTTGGATAGAATTTTGTTTTCGAAATCTTTTGTTCTCACACCTTTCGGGTCGAAGGGTCAAAGATGGGGCTTGCACTCCGGGCAAGGATAGAGGCAGATAGCCCACAGGACACCGATGGCCTTAGCCGAGGTGGACGAGGACTATCGCCGAAAGCCTGACCCGAACGCCCATATTACCATATTATTTTGAACGGAAAAGCCGGATTGGGCGGAAGGGGGCCCGCCAAATTAAGATTGATATTATCTATCCCAATTTAATCCAAATTAATCAATAGGAGGTTTCCCAATCCGAACTGCTTGATTTACAAACTCTTAACTCGTTTGTGCAGTTCTAATACCAATTTTGGGGATAAATTGAAATACAGGCTCTTAATTCGTTGAAACTGTTCTGGTGTGCAATCCGGGTTTATGAAATTCGAGGATGAAAATGGAAGATACCTGAAGTATAAAAAGTGGAAAAGGCCGCCCCAAATGAGAGAGGCGACCTTTTATTAACCCACAACCGTCTTAAAAAAGTTTATAATGTAAGCCCAAATTAAAGCCTACTGTTGCATTGTGTGATGATTTGCTTCCGGAAGTACCGGTGTTTTCCCATTCTTTCGAATTCATATCCAGCAATCCTACTGTTCCACGAATACCCGTTGATACAAACAAACGATCGCTTAAAAATGCATTGTATTCTAAACCAAAAACAACACCAATATCGTTTTTCCTAAACCTTTCTGAAATGATTAACTCTTGGTTATTAAGCTTTTGTTTGGCATAATACAGCATGCTATATTGCACTCCAAATAAAACATTTACAGACGAAGGTCTGTCAAATTCGCCGGAAATGCGAGGGGATTTGAATTTGAAAATAAGGGGAATGTTTTGGTAAACCAGGTCAACAGAACGACGGATGTTTTTACGTTTAATTTTATCAGCATAATCTTGTCCTTGTGTGGAACGATAGTGGTATTCGGCTTGCACTCCAAAACGATTCGAGAAGTCATAACCCAATTCGGCACCATAGTAATAACCAAGTTTAACTTTGTAGGCCATTTCATATTTTCCGAATTGACCATACGTGTTTTGGTTCAAAATCCAAACGGTATTTACTGCTCCGATAAATCCAAAGTGCAATCCCTTTAGTTTGTAAAAATTCTGAGGTATTTCTTTTTTATCTGACCTGGTTTCAATGTTGGTATTGGTTTTGGGTTCTAAATTGCCAACCTGACGAAACGGCAAGGTATAATATTCATTGGCATCGGGCAAGGTAACCAATCCGTAAGGCAAGGCAGAGGAGGTTGCCAGTGAGGCTGTTTCAGCAGAAGGGTTTTCAATTAAAGGCGAACGGTTTGGAATGGATTGAAACCGGAAGCGAGCAGGTTTTTCGGTTTGCTTTTTTTCTTTAACCTTTTTGGATTTCCTGGGTTTATTGGTTGGGGTTTGTCCGGAAACAGAACCTTGATTTTCGTTGTTTTTAGGGGAGCCGGAATTGGTATTCAGGGTTTGGTTCGATGCAAATAAACCGCTTTGTTGCTCAATAGAATTGCTTGAGTTTCCTGCACTTTCTAAGTTTGTTTTGTTGGCAGAGTTAACGGCGTTAACCGAGTTGGAGGCCTTGTTCGTTTCTGCGATTTTGTTCGCTTGTTCGGAAGTTCTCGGAGATAGTAAGGTTTGGTTAGTAGCCGATCGGGTTGGATTTAACAACCAATAGCTAAGGGGGATAGCTACTAATAAAATGGCAATTCCGCCATAAATCAGTTTCAAAAATTGTTTACTCTCCGATGGGTTTGGACGGGCATTTAGGTTAGACATAATCCTTCCCCAAACCCTTTCATTGGGAGTATTCTCCATGTTTTGGAGACCATCTCTGAAAAGTTTGTCCAATTCGTTAGTTGACATAGGATAATGCTTCTATGTTTTGTTTTTCAAGTTTTACTTTAAGCACATTCCTGGCCCTTGATAGTTGTGACTTGGAGGTGCTTTCACTAATTCCTAATAATTCGGCAATTTCTTGGTGGGAATAGCCTTCAATGGCGTACAAGTTGAATATGGTTCTATATCCATCAGGTAAGCTAAAAACCATTTCCAATAAGTCCTGCACGGCATAGTACTCACCAAAAGAATCGTTTGAATAAGAAAGGTTTTCTGAAATTTCTTCCTCCAGCAACAGGTTCAGTTTGGTTTTTCTCAATTCTTCCAAACAGGTATTGACAAAAATTCGTCGCATCCAGCCATCAAAACTACCTTCTCCCTTAAATTTCGAAAGGTGAGCAAAAAGTTTTAAATAGCCTTCTTGTAACATGTCTTCAGCAATTTGTTTGTCTTTCATATACCGTTGGCACAATCCAAACATTTTTCCGCTAGTTTGATGGTAGAGAAGACTTTGACAGGATCTATTGCCCTGTTTACAGCCTTCAACTATCTCCTCAAAGCTTAGGTTTTTTCGGAAAAATATTTTCATCGGATTGATTCCCATGAGTATTGATGCAATTTTTGATTAATAGGTTGCATGGCCCTGAAAAAAATCAAAAAAAAAGCCGACAGATGTTGTCGGCTTAAAGGTATAAAAAGTTTGGCACTTATTTAGCACCGCCTTTGGAGCGCTTGTTTTCTTTAAAACGCATATCAGGTGTTCCGTCTTTTTTGGTCGGTGCACTTGGTTTAGCTGCCTCTTTGTTCTCTTTGTAACGTTTGTCAGGTGTTCCGTCTTTTTTCAATTTTTTATCTTCAACATTGGCAGCAGGAGCCGGCTTTGCTGTTGGTTTGCCGGGTTTACTTGGCGTTGAAACCTGTGCCGGACTTTGAACCGGTTTTGGAGCCGGAGCCGGTTTTACCGTGGAGGTTTTTTCCTTGGCTGTTTTTTCTTTAGAGGTTTGTGCAGATACATTGGCCGATACAAAAACGGCAGCTAAGGTGGCTAAAAGGATGTTTTTCATTTTTCGATTTTGTTTGAGTGTAAAAGTATGATTTCCTCCAAAACAACAATCGTGCAAAATTTTAAATTTGCCTACACTAAAATGTCAGTCTGTTCCCATGCGTGTATTTTTAATTCCGGGTTTTGGCGAGAATGAATCCATCTTTGAACCGCTTTTACCTTTTTTGTCATACGATACCGTGCATGTGGATGTATGGAAGCATTTAGCCTCCTTTACCGGAGAAACACTCCACGTTCGAACTTTTGTTCAACACCTGAACCGGGAGCTTCAAATTCGTTCAACAGATTTGATTATTGGACATTCCATGGGTGGCTGGATAGGAATTCATTTAAAACAGGAAACCGGTTGCCGCCTTATTCAAATAGCATCCTGGACCAACCCTCATAAAGTAATTTTGCCTATTCAAAACCGCAAAGTCCTTTATTTCCTGGTTCAATCCGGATTGTATATTAACAAACTTACCAAGGCTATTTTGATCTGGAAGTTTTATAAAAACCTCCCCTCCAGGTCTATTATGGAAGCTACTTTAACTCGGCTGATACAAACGGATAAATCCTTGGTAGTAAAGCAACTTCAACTTATTTTAGAGCCTTCCCCAACCTGCACTGTACTCCCCGATCTGCGCATTCATACCCGACGAGATCCCATTATTCGAAAACCGGATGAAGATTATTTCGAGGTTTCAGGCGACCATTTTGCCCTGTATACCAATCCCAAAGAGGTTGCACGGGGTATTTTATCTTACCTCCAACGGTAGGTTTTAACCATACCTTTTCAACTCGATTAAAAACCTGAATAAAAACCTATACTGATGGGCTAGGAGTGTTTTGTTCCTGCTTTAGCGTTTTCCTTATATCTTAAAACACTTAAAACCAGCACAGTGCAACAGAATGCAATTATTCCACCGGCAATGGTATCAATTAAAAAATGCTGGTTGAGGTAAATTCTGGAGAGGCAAACCAGAATGGCTGCTATTCCCAAAATGAATTTCAAACCCTGGCGGTGAGTAAAACTTGCCAGTACGAAAAATAAACATATCGCCCCGGCCGAATGTCCGCTCGGAAAACTTCCATCGACCAATAAGTTCACCCCCTGAACCCGGTATAAATCCTGGCCATAGAAAAAGTCGTGGGGCCTATGATTTTGTGGAATAGCTCTTTTGATAACCTGTACTATTAATGTGCTGGATAAAAAGGAGTAAAGCAAGGCTTTGGCGCTAAACTTTCTTTTGACAATAAAAAGCAATACAATAACGGTAATCAATAAAAAACCATCGCCTAAATAGGTAATGTACTTAAACAAATAATCCCCTATTGGAAAATGTTGCTTGTCGAACCATAAATGAATATCCCGTTTATTGGAAAGATAAAGCCAAAAACCCCCACCAGACCAAAAAAGAAAACCCGGCAACAAAAAGGCCAGGTTTTCTTTTATGATGGTTTTAATATGTTCGGAAATGTCAGTAACCATTCCCTGAAAAAATTAGGCTTTCACTCCCAAAGCCTGAGCCATCATTTTACCAATAACGGCAGGACTTTCGGCAACGTGAATTCCACATTCTCTCATAATTTTCATTTTGGCAGCAGCAGTATCATCAGCTCCGCCAACAATAGCTCCGGCATGGCCCATCCGACGTCCCGGAGGTGCAGTTTGTCCGGCAATAAATCCAACTACCGGTTTGGTTCCATTTTCTTTAATCCAACGTGCCGCTTCTGCCTCCATTCCTCCACCAATTTCTCCAATCATGATAATTCCTTCTGTAGCAGGGTCGTTCATTAGTAATTCAACGGCTTCTTTGGTTGTAGTTCCAATAATGGGGTCACCACCAATTCCTATCGCAGTAGTTTGTCCTAAACCAATTTTGGTCACCTGATCTACAGCTTCGTAAGTTAAGGTGCCCGATTTAGAAACAATACCAATCGGACCTTTTTTGAAAATAAATCCAGGCATAATACCAACTTTAGCTTCTTCGGCAGTGATAATTCCCGGACAATTAGGTCCAATTAGTCGGGCTTTACGGCTAGCCAAGTAGTTTTTCACTACAATCATATCCTTGGTTGGAATACCTTCTGTAATAGCAACAACCAAGCCTATTCCGGCTTCAGCGGCTTCCATAATGGCATCGGCAGCAAATGCTGGTGGCACAAAAATAATCGAAACGTCGGCCCCGGTTTGTTTTACCGCATCGTAAACACTGTTAAACACCGGACGATCCAAGTGTTGTTGGCCACCTTTGCCCGGAGTTACTCCCCCCACAACATTGGTTCCGTATTCAATCATTTGTCCGGCATGGAATGTTCCTTCGCTACCGGTAAACCCTTGCACGATAATTCGGCTGTTTTTATTAACTAGTACGCTCATGAATGTAGTTTATTCAGAAATTTTTAGACAATTTGCTTGAATCGTGAAAAATTCAGCGCACGAAAGTATGTTTTTTCTTTCTTCGTAATCCCATTCTTAACGATTTCTATTCGATGATATCAACTGTTTTTAAAGACATGCTGTTTCAAGGCAAGGTAGCCCTGATTACCGGAGGTGGCACCGGCATTGGTTTACGAACCGCCAAAGAAATGGCTCAACTTGGCGCTACGGTGGTTTTGGCTAGCCGAAAAGAGGAGGTTGTTAAGCAAGCAGCCGAGCAAATTGTTCAAGAAGGTGGCAAAGCCCTGGGTTTGGTTTGCAACATCCGCGACAACGAAAGCATAAAGGCTTGTGTAGATCAGGTTTTGAACGAGTTCGGACGAATTGATTTCCTGGTAAACAACGGTGGCGGACAATTTCCTTCTCCTGCCGAAATGATTCAACCCAAAGGCTGGCATGCCGTTATTGAAACCAATCTAACCGGAACTTTCTTCCTCACTCAGGAGGTTTTTAACCGTTTTATGCAGGCCAATGGCGGTGCAGTAGTTAATGTAATTGCCGATATGCGCAACGGTTTTCCTATGATGGCTCATACCGGCGCCGCTCGTTCAGGTGTCGAAAATCTTACTAAAACCCTCGCCAACGAATGGGGCCGCTATGGCTTTCGAATAAATTCTGTTATGCCCGGAACCATTAATAGCAGCGGCTTAAATCGCTACGACCCTTCCTTTAAGGATTTTATTTTTGGATACGGAAAGTATAATCAAACTTCTCGCCTGGGTACCGAAGCCGAAGTTGCCGCTGCAATTATCTTTTTGCTGAGCCCCGCTGCTGCCTTTATTACCGGTGTAAACCTGGCGGTCGATGGGGGCCAAAGCATTTATCATCCCTTGTTTCCGCCCGAAGAAAACACTAAAAATGAAGTTTGGGAATAAGGTAATTCGGGTTACGGTTTCCTGATGATTGATTTTTTGGCGGGCCCCCTCCGCCCAATAAAAGCTGTGCAAAACCAAGCATTTTTAGTCGGGCGTTCGGGTCACGCTATCGGTTGTAGTCCTCGTAGCACTTGGCTAGCGCCGCGTGCTCCTGTGGGCTACTTACCTCTATCGTTGCCCGAGGTGCAAGCCCAAACTGTTCACCATTGACCCTTTCTTTCTTTTTAGAAAAATGGGTAGAAAATTACAAATTGATGTTCAGTTTTACACCCGAACCCCAATAACCAACACATCATCCACCTGCTCGTTCTCGCCTTTCCATTCTTCAAAAAAGCTTTCCAACTCTTCCCGTTGTTGTTTCATTGGTTTTTGTGAAATTCCCTGCAAAAATTCTCTAAAGCGTTTGCGGTATAATTTTCGGTTTTTATCTCCGCCAAACTGGTCGGCAAACCCATCCGAAAATACATAAAAAGTATCTCCGTATTGGATGTCTACCCGGTGCATGGAATACGGCATTTCTGCTGCCTTGGCTGATGCTAGCGGAACATTGTCGCCCTGATACTCGCGAAGCACCTGGTCTTCTCCTTGGAAAAACATTCTACTGTAAGCGCCGGAGTATCGCAAGGTCATTTTTTCCTTGTTGATGGTAACTACCGAAATGTCCATCGTGTCGTTTAGCTTGGTTTGGTTTTCGCCATGACTCATAATCCTGGCCAATCGCTTACTTAGTTCATCCAACACTTCGTCCGGTCGGGTAATGCCTGATTTTTTTACTACATTATCCAACAAGTTCATACCAATAATGCTCATAAATGCCCCCGGAACCCCGTGTCCGGTGCAATCTGCTGCCACCAAAACTAACTTGCCTTTCTGTTCCGAAATCCAATAAAAATCGCCACTTACAATGTCTTTAGGTTTGTAAAAAACAAAACTATTGGGTAGGTGTGACGAAAATTCCTTTTTTTCGGGAAGTAGAGCATTTTGGAAAAGCTTAGCATATTGAATGCTATCGGTGATGTCTTTGTTTTTTAATTCAATGATTTCTTTTTGTTTCGAAATTTCTTCCTTGGCCTTGTCTTTTTCCTTTCCGGCCCTAAACAATAAAAATGCAAAAATGGAAAGCAGTAGCAAACCGATCATAGAAACAGCCAACAGCATTTTGTTCCTGCTTAAAGCCAACTCCCGAAGCTGGTTTTCCTGAATAACCAACTTTAATTGATCCTCTACTCGTTGGCGTTCAAAACGAGCTTCAGCATCGGCAATTTTGGAACGACTATCCTCCGAAAAAATAGAATCACGCAGGTTGGCAAATTTTCGGTAGTATTTCATAGCCAACTTTAAATCGCCCTTTTTTTCATACACCTGGCTCAAGAGATCATAGCTGTCCTGGACTAACAACCTGCTACCAATGGAATCGCTTATAGTTAATGCCCGTTTGGCAAATTTTTCGCTATTGGCTACATCACCGTTCGATAACAATAGTTTGGACATATTTACCAGGTTGTTGGCGGTGGAACTCAAATTGCTGTTGTCGATAGAAAGCTGTAACGATTTTTCATAAAAGGTCAAAGCTTTTCCATTTTGCTTCATTTGAAGGTAAAGTCCACCCAAGGTATTATAGTTGGCCGACAATCCTGCTTCGTTTCCTAGTTCTAAGTTGAGTTGAATGGCTTTATTAACCAGTTCTTCGGCCAATTTGTTTTTGAAATTAAGCTTTGCAATTACTGCCAGTTGCTGATAATTTTCGGCCATTCCTTGTTTGTTACCAACCTTGGTACTTAATCGCAAGGCTTTGGATGCATAGTTCCAGGCTTTATCTAAATAGTTTTCGAAACGGTATAACTGACTTATGTTGGACAACAATATGGCAATTTCCCGTTCGTCGTTCCGTTGCCGTTGAATGTTCAAGGCTAAAAAGTAATATTGAATGGCTTTTTCAAAATCGCCTTTATGGTCGTAAATTAAACCGATGTTATTGTAACATCCGGCAATGCCATCCAGCTTTTTAAGCGTTAAATAAATCTGCAGGGCTTTGGTGTAAGCAGCAACGGCCGAATCGAATTGGCTGGTGTGCCAAAAAGCAACTCCAAACTTATTGTAGGCTTTGGCTTCCCAAAACGGTTGCTTGGCAGCTTTTGCCATTTGAAGCAAGGTGTCGGAATACTTGCGCAAGGTTTGTGGCTCCGAACCCCAAAATTCATTGGCAATCTCGTTGTAAACTCTCAGTTTAGCCGTATCTGAAGCGGAACGGTACACTCGTTTCAGACTATCTAACCGGTGTTGATTTTGAGAAAAGCCCGGATGAATGAGTCCACCCAAAAGCAGGGTAAGCCCAAGAAGGAACTTAAAAGAATGTAGCCGGTGAAGGGAAAAAGACATAGCTTGAGCAAAGGTAAAAGGATTGGGGTTGAAACGCTCAACAAAATCATTCCTCCAACAAAAAATGTACTTTTACCCAATGCAAAACTTACCCTCTATTCTTTGGCCTTCATCCAGGTTGGCGGGTTGGGTTTTACTTGCCGTTTTGTTGGTGTTTCGGTTTTGGCATTTGGAAGCCGATCCGTCCTTCTTAAAAGCCATTGCCGATATCGATGATGAAGCCTGGTGGGCTGCTCCTGCATTGCACTATCTAAAAACGGGTTCCTTTCTCTTGCATAACCAAAGTGGTGGTTTCTTATTGGCTCCTGCTTATTCTTTTTTGTTGCTTGCCTGGTTCAAAATAGCCGGTGCAAACCTTGTTTCTATTCATGTTTTTCACCTGGTCTTTTTCATGCTTACCTGTTTGGGAATTTATCAGTACTTGGGCAAAGGAAACCCAAACCGGATTTGGATTCTTGCCTTGTTTTTGTCTAACTTCTTTTTCTTCGATTTTTCCCGAATTGGTTTTCCTGAAAATGTGCAAATGGCCCTGTTAATATGGCTTTTGCTGGCATGTAAAAAATGGTTCCAACAACCTTCTCTTATCCTTTCAAGTAGCATAGGGTTTCTGCTAGGGTTGATCATTCTTGTCAAGGTTTCTATTGTTTGGCTTTTGCCTGCGTTTATGGCAGGAGTTTGGTATGCCCGTCCGGGAGAAGTAAAAATTCCCAG
>JAIBAJ010000081.1 GCA_019695265.1 Bacteroidia bacterium
TTAATGCAATAAGAAACAAAATTGTCCTTAGGATATTTGCATGTGTAAGAAATGAAAAAAAGTACGAAAAAAATTTTCAGTACAATGTAAATTGAACATAGAAATCCGAAAGCGTGACCCGAACGCCAACTCCAAATGTTGGGGATTTGCATGGAATTGGGTAGGCGGAAGGGGGCCCGCCAAACCTTTTTAATAAGAAATTGTGGTAAAAACTATGCCACCATAAGGCAGAAATTTGCCCGTTTCGAAGCAGATAAGGAGTTGAGAATGGTTTAACTGAATTAAATCGCTGTAGGCCGCCTTGCCATGGAACACCGGAATGCGTTTGTACCAGGTTTGACCATTATCGCGGCTAAAGGAAAGGGTTAGGTTTTTGCGCTTCGACCGGTGATAAGGGTTAGAAAATACCATTTGATGATCGGTTAAGCTCAACACCGAGCCTTGGCAAATCGGCTCAACCAATACCGAATCGAAAGCTCCGTTGGTCCAATGCGAACCACCATCTTTACTATAACAAACTTTACGGTTGGGGAGGCGACGGTCTGAGTTACGCATATTGAGATAAAGCTCACCATTGCTGCATTCGGCCAGGGTACATTCATCGGTTTTTTGATCCGGCACATTTTCGCTACGACTCCAGGTTTTGCCTTGGTCGTCGGAAAAAATGGCGTGGCTTTGATGGATAGATGAACCACGAACCGTATGGTTGCAAGGCACAACCAAGCGTCCGGCCCAAACAGAACGCTGTAATTGAATACCGTGGACGGGACCGGTGGCATACCATTCCCAATTAGAAGGTTTAACCATAGCGGTGATGTTTCGGGGCTGATTCCACGAGTTTCCAAAATCGGTAGAAGAAAGCACAAAAACGCTGTCGTTGTCAAGGGTAGCAATTAGAAACAGGGTTTGAGTTTGGGCTTCGAAAACGGGAACCGGATTGCCGCAGGTATGATTTTGCTGGTCCCAAACGACATGCAATTTCGACCAGGTTTTACCTGAATCGGAGGAGGATTTCATGACCAAATCGATGTTTCCGTGGTCCATAAGGCTTTGTCGGCCTTCGCAAAAGGCCAGTATTATGCCGTTGGGTAACGAGAGCATTGTTGGAATTCGAAACATGGGATAGCCATCCCTGTGGTTTTTAAAAAGCCAATTTATTTTGGATTGGGCTAAGGAGGAGCCGGGATGTACAATGGACAAGGCTAAAATCCAAGTCCATACTGTTAGTTGGCATTTTAGTATGTTAGATGGTCGGGTTTTCATGGCTGTTTTTCCAAAAGAAGTTTGAAACGTAGGTTATCTTGAGGGAAAAATAGAAAATAAAGGCCATTTTCGAGTCCGGTAAGGTTGAGTACAGATGAAGAAACGGTTGTTTGCATGGCAGAAGAACCTTGCAGGGAATAAATTTGAACCGGAGTTTCGGGATGGTTTAGTAGCTGTTTAGGAAGATGAAGCCAACCGGAGCAAGGATTAGGAAAGGGTAGGGCAGAAGAGCCTGTTTCGGGTAATGAAGTAAAGGGTGGAGGAGGAAGATCGGGGCAATTGGCTTGGGCGGAAGGGTAGATGGGGACTGAGTCGATAAGGGCGCAACCCAGGTCATACATAGGACTTTCCAGATTGAGTGGAATAAGGCTAAGGAAGGAAGCCGAGCTGCCAAGGCCGTCGATAAAATACAGTTCGGTTAAGTAGGGATTTTGAGGGGTGTGAAAAATGAATTTGCGGTGAGGAAAATTATTGGAATCCCACAAGGTATCGATGTTCGTAAGCAGCAGGTGGTAGGAGAGGTTGCTGAAAAGAATGGACCAGGAAGCAGGAATGGTATCTCCGACTGATAGCGCATTCACATCGAAGAAAAGGGATTCGTTTTGGGTTTCTTTTTTGAAGATTTTACCGGATTGTTCGGCACGGAAATACCCGAGCAATCCGGAACTTCGCAGGGTGTCTATAGTTCCGTTTCCTTGCAAATTAATGATGTAATTGACGAAGTAAATAGGTGAGTAGGATTTGCCATCGAGGGTGATGTTGGTAGAAGGACCATGGAAATACACATGTTCTTCGCCTATGCTATTTTGGCTGGTGAAAGCGTAGTTCCAAAAGACTGATTCAGCATCGAGGGGAAGAGGTAGAAATTGGCCAAGGGAGCTTAGGGGGAGAAGAAGCAGGAAAAACAGGCTAAACCTAGGATGAGTCATGAAAGGAGTGAGGTATAAGGCAAGATTCGTGTGCAAAAGAAGTTAAAAATAGAGTAGGGAAGGAAACTAGGATTGGAATTTGTGGAGGGATGTTGAGGGAACAAGGGTAGGGGGGCGGGAATGGTGGAAAAGGAAAGTTCGGGCCTGGGTGAAGAATAGCCGTTTAGGGTATTGTTTAGGATGATTCTAAATAATTGTTTTGAATTCGAATGTTTAGAGAAGAAGAATTTGCAATTGGAAACCGATTCCGGAGACTGATTCTTAGGTACTTGGTATAAGTCTTAATCCTGATCCAACTATGTATTGGAAAACGGATTACAGGTATTTCAATCAGAAAACATTAGAGGAGTTGGGAGTGCAACCTGTTTATGGAAGGTAACGAAAGGAATTAACCCAAATGGTATTAGAAATGCACAAACGAATTAAGGGTTGTATTTCAATTTCTTATGAAAATTGAGAACATGCTATAATTCGGGGTACCTCCAATTAAATCAAGTAGTTCAGATTTTCAATCTTCCTATTGATTAAATTGGGTTAATTGGAAAAATACTAGCGTTTATTGCTTTGATTGCCATAGCCTTGTTACCATTTTCCGGGATTTTGATTTGGTGGTGCCAAAGAAGTAAAGTAGAATCTGAGGAATAACAAAAAAAAACCGGAACAATTTCTTGTCCCGGTTGATTGCATGTAGATTTTTTTTAATTTATATCTACATTAGTTTCGGTAAGATTTCCAGTTTCCCCTCTGTTAGTTTCTCAGCCGAAACATATCTTTAATAATACTGATGGTTTGGGTGGGAGTGGGAATTTTATTTTCCCCTGTGCCTTGTAAACTTATCACCAAAATTCACTAAAGCTAAAATTCCCTTAACCGCCTTTCTAACAATTGGCCCACCCAAATTTCATCAGTGTTTTCCTAGGTTGTCTTGTTTTATTAAATCGAATTTGCAGATATCAAGTCTTTCCTGTACACAACGCAGGGCATCAGATTTTTTTATGTTGTAATCCAATGACATTTTATGAACGATTTGATTAGAGCACTTGGCATATTCCATTTGAAATTCTAAATCGCTAAGTTGCTCGTGTTTTTTTCTGTAAATTGGCCAAACTTCATAAAAGCATTTGTAATAGGCGTTTTTGATGTTTTCTTGCTCTTCGGTTTCCTTTTTTTTAATTTGAGTTAATATTTTGTTGAGGTCTTGACTTAGGCTATGGTTTTCTTCACTTATCCTATGCAGTTTAAAAAAAAGCACAAATAGGGTAGTGGTGGAGAGTAACCCAATAAACAATTCAGTAATAAAACAATTAATGTGATTAATGTTTGAAATCAGGATGAATGCAAATGTTGAATCCATTGTTCCTAATCTTATTTCTGAAAAATTTATTTTAATAACCGATTTTAGACAGTACAAAGGAAAGACCCGGTTATATGAAGGGTATTTGAATGATATTAGAATATAATTAGAATTGCGCTTTGGAAAAAATTTTCTGATCTTTTGAAACCAGAAACAAGGTTTCCTTTGGATTTCCCAAGCTTTTTAAGATTTTCTGCAAAACAAATTTTTTAATCGTTTTACAGTTGAAACCTGGTTTCCACCCTTTAAAATAAGGTTTTCAATGAACTTTTGGTCCGCTGGTATTCCTGATTTCCAATTGATTTTTTTAGGACAGAAAAGTCCTTTTAGTTGCTCTATTTGCCAATAGAAAGAAAAAGAATGTAAGAATAACCGAACTTACAGGTGGGGTATAGAAAGTTCAACCTTAGTTCCTTCTCCTAACTTAGAATGCACAACAATTTTGCCTTTATGGATTTCCATAATTTTTTTTGTGAGAGGTAATCCAATTCCATGTCCACTTTTATTTTTTACATTTCTAGATCTGAAAAAGGGTAGGTAAAGATGTTTTAAATCTTCTTCTGAAATTCCCATTCCATTATCAGTAATGGTCATTAAAATTAGTCGGGATGAAAAGGAAATATCTAAGTGAGCTGTATTGTTTTCTGAGTATTTGCAGGCGTTTTCCAATACGTTTAATATTGCAGATTTTAATAAGTGTTCATTTCCTAGAGCCATCAGCCAGTTTTCTTCAGGAAATTCTGCGAAGTGAAGAATGACAGAATAATTGGGGTTTCGTTTCAAAAGTTCGGCACGGGCATAACCAACCAATTCATCTAGCCTTAAATGGTGGAATTCAATTTCTGTTAGATCCAGGTTTGCCTGAGCCAAGTCTAATAAACCATTAGATAGTTTGTTAAGTTGTTTAATTTCTTGTAGAAGCGAATTTAATATGGTTTTCCCTTCATCATTGATTTTAGGGCTCATCAAATTTACCTCAATTTGTCCGGTTAATGCAGTTAGCGGGGTTCGAAGTTCATGGGAGGCATGGGAAACAAAACTTCGTTGTACTTCGAATGCGGCATCAAGCCTTTCGAGCATTTTGTTGAACTTAATGGCTAATTGGGCAATTTCATCTTTGGTGTTTCCTTCATTGACTCTTAAATTTAAGTTGGAAGCGGTGATGGCATCAATTTGGGTAACTATATTTGAAATAGGTTGCAAGGTTTGTCTGGAAAAGAAAAGTCCAACCAAAATAATTAAAAGAATGGAAAAAAATACACCCAGAACCAGGATTGTTCGGAGGTAGTATAATTTAGAATAACCAAATCGGTCAACGGCAGAGGCCACTGCAATAAACTGATTGTATTTACCTTGAAAGGTAAAACCAACCATTTCTTTGTCTGGAAATTCAAGGTACAATTCCTCTTTTTCAACAATTCGATCGAGAATTGAACCTGGAACAAAATCACTTTCATTTTCTAAACTGCAATAAACCAGGTTTTTATTCAAGTCATAAATGAATACTCGCTCCTTAGGCATTGGATTTACAGCGTTTTTATCCAAAATTTGGAGTAATTCACTTGAAATCTCATCTACATCGGAAAGTAATTTCACCGAATTTAAGGCCTTATCCTTTAAACGGCCTCTGAATTCCTCCCTTCTGAAATTACCAAGAAGCGTATAAATAATGATAGAAAAAATGATGAGAATTATGGAAACAATAATCGAAAACTGTAGGGTGATTCGGGTTCTTATTCTCATAGTTTTTCCTTTAAAACATAGCCCATACCAACCTGAGTATGAATTAGTTTTGGTTCAAAATCTTTGTCAATTTTTTTTCTTAAATAGAAAATATACAAATCGATTATATTGGTACCTGTATCAAAGGAAATGTCCCAGATTTTTTCTGCAATATCTGAACGGGAAAGCACAATTCCTTTATTACGCATTAAATATTCCAACAACATAAATTCCTTGTGGGTTAGTTCAATCAATTTTCCATTTCGTTTTACCTCTTTGGTTCGGTTATCTAATTCTAAGTCGGCAATTCGTAAAATGGATTCCTGAAATGAATTGGAAGATGAGCGTTTAATCAAGGCTTTAACCCGGGCAAGTAACTCATCGAATTCAAATGGTTTTACTAAATAATCGTCGGCTCCGTAGTCGAAACCTAAAATCTTATCCTTAGTGGTACCAAGTGCAGTAAGCATTAAAATGGGGGTTTTTATTCCTTCTGATCGGATTCTTTTGCAAACTTCAAAACCATTTATAACCGGAAGGTTGATGTCTAAAATGATCAAATCAAAGGTTTCTGTTTCAGCCAAACGTAAACCAATTTGTCCGTCAAAAGCTATGCTTGTATTAAAACTATGAACTTCCAGTCCTTTAGCAATAAAATCAGCTACCTTTTGTTCGTCTTCAACTATTAATACTTTCATTGGTTCAAAAGTAAATAATCCTCTTCGAAAAACAGGGTTAAATTATATAATCAATAAACAATACCAAACATTAAAATCAACTTGTAATCCAAAATATCTGGAATTTGGAAGTAGGTTCAGCCCGGTGCTTAAAACTTAAAAGGCAGTGGAATACGGTTTAATTCCTCCCAACTTAAATCGTTTAGATGTTTGGATTGATAAAAATGGACAAATTTCAGAACAAGGAAGAGGTCAAACCAACGAAACATGCGGATAATATAGTTTTCTCGTGAATTCACATTGGCGTTTATTTCTTCCAGGTTTTTTTTCCATGCTATACTATTTAAAAATTCCCGGATGGTTGGATCAAGGGTTTCGAAATCCATGCCTAAATCCTCATTTTTTACAGCAAATTGAAGGGAGAGGTAGTTCCAGGTTGACTTCAAAAGTTCAAAAAGCAGGGGGTTGTAAAAGAGGATCTCCTTGGATTCTAAATACTTACCAATAGCTTTTCCTGTACCAAAGGGAACCCGATGACTTGGCCGTGGCGATGGAATTACACTGGTAGAGTTGATTTCTAAAAAGTTTCCCAATGGAATAATTTTATTGAGAAAATAAAAATCTTCACCAGCTTTTCTTTTATTCATTCCTCCTTGCTTTCGATAAATATCAGATCTAACAGCCATTGCCGATCCTATGGTTTGAAACGCAAAGGGATGTCCGGCCCATCGTAATCCGGCGATATAATACCTTAGGAATTGCTCGTACAAGAATATTCCTCTATAAACTTCTTGTTCAAATTCCTCCCCGTAAATTGGATGCTTAAATTCAATGGATGCTCCGGTCCAGTTTGGATGTAAGGTAAAAGCCTCTTCCAAAGCTATTAAATAATTGGGTTGCACCGTACAATCGGCATCTAAACATACGATGGGTTGATTGCTAAGATTCGATTTTTCAAGCCTTTCACAAACCCAATCCATTCCAATTTTTCGGGCTAATCCAACTCCGGCTTGTTTAGCCGGTAAATTGAATGCAGGAATTATTTCCCATTGAATCCATTTGCTTTCCTCTATTTGGGACAAGTCATGAAGTTTGTTTAAAGTTATACGATTGCGCTCCTGAACCGCAAATTCTTCTCCTTCTCCATGATTGATTACCCAAACTACTTCAACCTCAACTTCGGGTTTTTCGCAAGTAACCAGACTCATCCAAGTACGCTCCGGATAGGGTTCATCGTAGCATGGGATGACAATACTTAACTTTTTTAATTTATTTTTCATCAGCATCACAAAGTAACTGCAATACCTTCGCACTGTGAAAAAACCTTGGGAAATTTCTATACTCGATTTTACCTATGAGCTTCCTGCTGATCGAATTGCGCAGTTTCCGCTCGAAGAACGCGATCAATCCAAACTGTTATTCTATCAAGGGGAAGATATACAATCGTATCAATTTGACAAGTTGCCTGATTTGTTACCTGCGAATTCATTGGTAGTTGTCAATTCTACCAAAGTAGTCAAAGCCAGACTAATATTTAAGAATGAAAACGGAGGTAAAATTGAATTGTTTTGCCTTGAACCGGCTGAAAGTCTTCCATCTTTTGCACTCAACCAAACCGGAACATCTACCTGGAAAACAATGGTTGGTGGATTGAAAAAATGGAAACAGGATTATCTTCATTGCCCTATTCCAGGTTATCCGAATTCAATATTAAGAGCTAAGCTACAATCTTTTTCAGGAAATTTGGCAGAGGTTGAATTTTCGTGGGAACCAGGTCGTCTTACCTTTTCTGAAGTATTGGAAAACTTAGGAAATGTTCCCCTACCTCCTTATATGAAAAGGGAAGTGGAAAAATCGGATGAAGATCGGTATCAAACAACTTATAATAAGTACCCCGGTTCTGTTGCTGCCCCAACTGCCGGTTTGCATTTTACTCCACAGGTTTTAGAAAGAATTAAAGACCTGGGGCATCAAATGAATGAAGTTTGTTTACATGTTGGGGCTGGAACCTTTGCTCCGGTTAAAAGCAAAACCATGAAAGACCATCCCATGCATGCGGAATGGTTGGATGTAAGCATGGATTTTTTACTTGGTTTGAAAAAACATATTGGAAATCCGGTCATAGCTGTAGGTACTACATCGTTAAGAACCCTGGAATCGCTTTACTGGATTGGAGTTAAACTGAGCTTAGGTGAAAATTTATATGGTTCAGATTTTTTATTAAGCCAATGGGAGCCTTATGAACTTCCATCCTCCATTTCTCTGCAAGAGTCCCTCTCTGTTTTGATAAATTATCTTAAAAACACCGGGGAAAAAAAGTTGATCGGACAAACTCAAATTTTGATTGTTCCCGGATATGAATATAAAGTAGTGAATGGACTAGTGACCAATTTTCATCAACCCAATAGTACCTTGCTTTTGCTGATTGCATCTTTTGTTGGGGAAAAGTGGTCGGAAATTTACCAATATGCCCTTGCCCATCAATATCGTTTTTTAAGTTATGGAGACAGTTCATTCTTGTTAAATCGTACTTCTTCCATTGCCATGTAGTCTTTTTTTGTTCCTTTGCCATTCCATGAGCCTATTTAGAGTTATCCTGCTTCTAATTTTTGGTTGGTATATGCTGGCCATTTTTGGTAGGTATTTATTTCCTATGCTGTTACGTTATTTGATCAATTTTACTTCTGAAAAGTACGTCAAGAGTGAATTAGAAAGATTGAGGGACGAGGCAAACCAAAAACAAGGCCAGGTAGTTGTCAAGAAAAATAAAGATAAAACGTATCATTCAAAATCAGATAATGACGATGATTACGTCGATTTTGAAGAAATCAAATAATGCAGAAACCACTTAACATGAATATTAAAAAGTATCTTCCTTACGTATTAATTATTGCCGGATTTGCCATTTTGTCTCTTGGCTTTTTCTTTCCCTTGCTTCAGGGTAAAGCACTGATGCAACAAGATATCAATAATTTTAAGGGAATGAGCCAGGAAATTAAGCAGTTTAGAGAAACCTTTCACGAAGAGCCGCTTTGGACTAATTCGATGTTTGGTGGTATGCCGGCCTACCAAATCTCAACAGCTTATCCTTCCAATTGGATAGCAGGTATCAATAAGGCCTTTCTTTCTATTTTGCCTCATCCGGCAAATTACTTATTCCTTTTAATGCTAGGTTTCTTTCTAACCGGTTTGATGATTGGCGCTAATGCCTGGATTTCTGCTGCTTTGGCCGTAGGTTTTGCTTTTTCTTCTTATTCCTTAATCGTTATTGAAGCCGGACACAATTCCAAAGTTCATGCGATTGCCTATTTTGCTCCTGTTATTGGTGCTGTTATTCTAACATTTAGAGGCCGATATGTTTTGGGTGCTGTTTTAACTGCTTTGTTCCTTTCCCTTGAAATCTCAACAAACCACCTTCAAATCACCTATTACCTAATGCTTACCCTGTTGGTTTTTGGTATAGGTAAATTGATTGAAATGAGTATTCAAGGAAAAATTGCAGAGTTCCTTAAGTCTTCATTCGTATTAATCCCGGCAGTTGTTATTGCTGTATTGCCCAATCTTACAAGCTTAATGGCAACCTATGAATACGGACAATATACCATGCGAGGTAAAAGTGAACTAAAGCAGGTTGCAGCCCAATCTTCCGGACTTAATAAGGACTATGCTTTAGGATGGAGTTATGGTGTTGCTGAGACCGGTACCATTCTTATACCCAATTTCAATGGAGGAGCCTCTCAACAAGAAGTTGGTGCAAAATCTGAAATTGCCAATGCCTTGAAAGAAAATGGTGTAGGTCCCGGTCAAATCAAACAATTTATTAAAGCGGTACCAACCTATTGGGGCGATCAACCTTTTACTTCCGGCCCGGTTTACCTGGGTGCATCTATTGTATTTCTATTTGTTCTGGGCTTGTTTGCCTTAGGTGGTGCCGACCGCTGGTGGATTCTCATCGCTACCTTGCTTTCCATTGCACTCTCTTGGGGTAAAAACTGGCCTGTATTTACCGATTTCTTTTTCGATCATTTTCCGGGTTATAACAAGTTTAGAGCGGTTTCCATGACTTTGGTTATTGCTCAGGTAATGTTTCCATTTCTGGCACTTTTAATTGTAAAAAGAATAGTGGAGTCCAAACAAAGCTTTGGTGAGTGGAAAAAATACTTGCTTTGGTCACTTTACATAACCGGTGGAATTTGCTTGGTATTTATCCTGCTTCCGGGTGCCTTTTTTGATTTCGAAGTTGATTCCGATAACCAATTGCGTCAGTCGTTTCCGGAGTGGTTTATGACGGCACTAATTGCTGAAAGGGAAAGTATGTTGAGAATGGATGCCCTACGTTCCCTCGTTTTTATTGGACTTAGCTTTGGACTGATTTGGTTTTTCCTACAAAAGAAAATTAATGAAACCATCCTTTTAGCCGGTTTAGCCTTGGTGTTTTTAATCGATTTGGGAGGTGTAGATAAACGCTACATCGGAAGTGAAAACTTTGTTAGTAAATCCAAAGTTGACAAGCCTTTTCAACCCACAGAAGCCGATGAGAGAATTCTGCAAGACAAGGATCCAAACTTCCGTGTTCTTAACTTGGCTGTTAATACCTTCAACGATGCCAGCACCAGCTATTACCATAAAAGTATTGGTGGTTACCATGGCGCTAAACTAAAACGCTATCAGGAGTTGATTGATTCTTGCTTGAGTAAAAGCAACCTGGCTGTAATTAATATGTTGAATACCAAGTATGTTATTATCCGCGATAATAAATCAGGTCAACTTATTCCCCAACGAAATCCTCAGGCATGTGGAAATGCCTGGTTTGTTTCCAATGTTCAGTTGGTACCGGATGCCGATTCTGAAATTAAGGCCTTAAACGATTCTTTTGCCCCTCTTAAAACTGCTATTGTAAATGAAAAGTTCAAAGAAATGATTGGAACAGTGCCAACCGGTATTGATTCTACTGCCTCCATTAAACTAACTAACTACAAGCCCAATGACCTTAGTTATGAATACGTTTCTTCTAAAGAACAAGTAGCCGTTTTCTCTGAAATTTATTACGAAAAAGGTTGGAATGCTTATGTGGATGGACAATTGACACCACATTTCCAAACCGATTATGTTTTGCGTGGTATGAAGTTACCTGCCGGAAAACATACTGTTGAATTTAAGTTTGAACCTAAAGTATATCAAACAGGTGAGAAAATTTCATTGGCTGGAAGTGTTGTTTTGTTGTTGTTGGTGGCCGGTGGCATTTTTATGGAGGTTAAAAAGTCAGGTGGAATAAATAGCAATGACCAAGCTTAGTGTAAACATCAATAAAATTGCAACGCTTCGAAATGCTCGTGGTGGCAATGTGCCCAATGTGCTTAAGGCTGCAATGGATATTGAACGGTTTGGTGCTCAGGGAATAACTGTTCATCCACGACCGGATGAACGCCATATCCGTTACCAGGATGTGAGGGATCTCAAGTCAGCTATTCGAACCGAATTAAATGTGGAAGGTTATCCAACCGATTCATTTATTCAATTGGTATTGGAAGTGCAACCTGCTCAGGTTACCTTGGTGCCAGATCCTCCCGATGTTCTTACTTCCAATGCAGGATGGAATACCCGAAAGGAATCCGCTTTTTTACGAGAGATAATCGAAACCTTTAAATCCAAAGGTATCCGAACTTCGCTTTTTATGGATCCGGTGCCCGAGTTAATTGAATTGGCCTCGCAAACCGGTACCGATCGAATTGAATTATACACCGAAAGTTTTGCCGCTAATTACAGCCGTAACAAGGAATTGGCCATTGAACCTTATCGACATTCAGCCATCTTAGCCAATAAATTAGGATTGGGGCTTAATGCAGGACACGATTTATCGCTCGAAAATTTGGCCTATTTCTACCAAAATATACCGGGGTTGTTGGAAGTTTCCATTGGTCATGCTCTGATCTCCGACGCCTTGTATTTTGGATTGGAAAACACAGTTCAACTCTACCTAAGACAACTGCAGAATTAATGTTGTTAATGCCCATTTCTGAATAAAATTCAGTTTTTTTTCGAATTAACCGGAAGCTTGTTAAGCAAAGGGTAGGGTGTTTTTGCAATTGCTTTCTACCTTGCAAAGAAGGTAGGGCTTGCACCTCGGGCAACGATAGAGGCAAGTAGCCCACAGGACACCGACGGCGTTAGCCTAGGGGGACGAGGACTACAGCCGATAGCGTGACCCGAACGCCATGCACCAAACCTGGTTTTGGCACTTCTATATTCAGGCGGAAGGGGGCCCGCATAAACAGAAATAAATCAATACGGGTTAGAAGAAAATATAGTAAATGGGTGTTTTTAGTAACAATAACTTCTCGGAAAATGGCTCCCGGTAAGGGTTTAAGCCGACTAAAAGTTCATGTAATCCGATGGATTCAAAGGAGTTCCGTTGTACCACAACTCAAAATGCAGATGTGGTCCAGTTGTTAGTTCTCCACTGTTTCCGATAATGGCAATCGGCTCGCCAGCTTTTACCATATTTCCGGCCTTTTTTAAGAGGGTAGAATTGTGTTTATAAACTGAAAGTAAGTTGTTATCGTGTTGAATAGCAATAACATAACCGGCTTCTGAGGTCCAACCTGCAAATACTACTTTTCCGCTGAGGGTAGATTTGATATTCTCGTCTTTTGGTGCAACAATATCCACCCCGAAATGGCTATCGTTGGTATTGAATTTGGTGGTAACTACGCCTTTAATGGGAGGAAAGAAAAATACACCTGCCATTCCATTTTCACTTTTGGCATTGGGATTGTTGGCAATTACTCGTCCACCTATAAGTCGTTCTTCTTCAGCAACTTGCTTTCTCAAAGCTGAATCTTCTGCCGATTTGTTAAATGAAATATTGCCATATTTTTGGGTACTATCAGGTTTCGATAAATCGCCTTGTGGCGGCACTTGGCCTGAAATGATATAGTTTAAATTCTTGATATAAGCATCCTTGGTTCTCATTTCAGTTTCGAGCGAATCCACTTTAATGCTCATCGAATAAACGGTTCGCCGCATTCCAACATCGGCGTAACCGGGAATGTACTCTCGCAGCGGTGTAAACGCAATAATATACACCATCGACATAATCAAAAACAGGGTAAATGAGCCAAAAACCGTAATCACATTCATAGGTGAAAGGGTCAATGAGGCCTTTTCTTCAAAGGTTTCATCATTCATAATAACCAAGCGGTACTTGCTTTTTAGCCGCTTAATTAGTTTTTTCTTGTTCTTTGGATCTGGCTGTTCCATCAATTCGGCGCGAAGATACGTGCATTTTATGCATTTACCAATTGTTGCTTTGTTTCCTCGGAGGTAAAACCTGGTTCAAAATAGGTCGAAAATGCTGTTGGGCTTAGGATTGGCAAGGTAATTTTTAGGTGTTTTTGGCGGGTCCCATTCGCACCAAGTTGTGTGCAATATCAAGGTTTGGTCAAATGCTCATGGTCGGGCTATCGGCTGTAGTCCTCGGCCCACTTGGCTAACGCCGCGTGTGCCTGTGGGCTACTTGCCTCTATCCCTACCCGAAGGAACCCCAAAATGTTGTTCGTTGAACCTTATAGCTGTAATAGAAATCGTGATGTGACTTTCAACTGCAACAAAGACGAGGGGAGCCGGTTGATTTTTAGGTTCTACTCCGGTTTCAAAACCTACCTTTGCACCAATGCAACAAGAACTTCAATTGAATTACAAGGTTTATGGCGACCAAGGATTTCCATTGGTAATTATCCATGGTTTATTTGGTTCTCTGGATAATTGGGCGAGTTTGGCAAAACGTTTTTCTTCTCATTTTCAGGTATTTACCATAGATCAGCGTAACCATGGTTTAAGTCCACACACCAGCGACTTTACCATTGAATTATTGTCTAATGATTTGTTGCATTTTCTTCAACAGCAACAATTGGAGCAGGTTCATTTGCTTGGACATTCGTTGGGAGGTAAAACGGCTATGAATTTTGCGATTGAACATCCCCAGCGGGTTTCAAAAATGGTGGTTGCAGACATAGCCCCTAAGGCTTATCCCTTGCATCATCAACTTATTTTGGAGGCCTTGCATAGCTTAGATATTGGTGAAGTTAGCAGTAGGAAAGAGGCAGAAAGTATATTGTCTATGCGTATTTCAGAACCTTCCACTTTGCAGTTTTTACTTAAAAATCTTACTTGGAATTCGGAAAATAAGTTGGTTTGGAAATTTAATTTGGAATCCCTTACCAGAAATATTCAGGAGGTAGGAGCGGCACAAGCCGGAATTTGTACGGTTGAGAGTCTTTTTCTTCGTGGAGACAGGTCTGGTTATATTCAAGATTCTGATTTTGAGTCTATTTACAACCAATTCCCATTTTCTGAAATTCATACCATTCCTCAGTGCGGGCATTGGTTGCATGCCGAACAGCCGGAGCTTTTTTACAGGGAAGTGTTTGATTTTCTGGTATAAATCCCACCGTAAGTTGGGCCTGTAAGGAGGGGTGAAAATGATTCCATCGGAAAATGGAATGCCTGTTTGGTTTCAGGGACTTTTTTGGGATTTGTTTAGGTTATTAGCAGAAAAATTAAACGAATATATCCTTTGATCAAGCAAATTCATTTGGCTTTACATTTGAGCAAATGACCAAACAACAAAAACCAACGCTTGTACTGCACCTTTCGGCGTTTTTTTTGTTTTTCACTTTCTTACTCATTTACTGGGAAGATCATTCATTTGCTCCTGAAACTTTTAAACTAAGGCATTTTCAATCGGAGTTACTTTCCTGCGCCATTTTGGTGGTAATTTTTTACATAAATTACTTTGTTTTAATTCCTAACCTGTATTTCAAACGAAAGCGCTTGATACTGGTATTGAGTTACCTATTGGGTTTTTTTCTGATGGTCACATCCTGTTATCTATGGGATCCGAGCGGCAGGGTGGAGTACCTGTTTTTTTTGTTGGCCTTTCCTTTTTTAATTTCCATCACCTTATCGTCCCTTTTACGAATAAATTATTATTGGAATAGCTTTCAATCCTTTAAAAACGAATTTGCTCAAGCTAATTTTAAAGCGCAATTAAGTCCTCATTTTTGGTTCAATTCATTAAATAGTATATATGCTTTATCGTTGAGCAATTCGGAAGAAACGCCTGATGCTATTTTAATGTTGGCTAATTTATTTAGGTATTCCACTCAAGAGAATATACCTACCGAAGTGGCGCTTAAAGAGGATTTAGATTTTTTAGAAAGTTATATTCATTTGCAACGAATTCGGGTTGGTGATACGGCTTTGGTTGAGTATTCCCGAACAGGGCCTGAAGAGGAATTGAAAATAATACCGATGCTGGTATGGACCTTGGTGGATAATGCGTTTAAACATGGAGTAAGTCCTGAAATGGAATCGCCTATTAAGATTTATTTATCTACTTCTAAAAGGGTATTTTCTTTATCTATAAAAAATAGAAAAGTGTGCAATTCTTCTGCATTTACAAAGGATTCAAGTAAGAGTAGTTCAAATTTAATTCAAGTTCTGAATCTTTTTTATCCGAATTCTCATGAAATTTCTATTTTTGACAACGAGGAATTTTACGAAGTAAGTTTGAAGATTCAGTTATGAAAATTAAAGCCGTTGCATTGGATGATGAGCCACTCGCCCTTAAGGTGATCGAGGCCTATTGCAATCGACTTGATTACATTGACTTACAAAAGGTGTTTACCAAAACAGGTGATGCCATGGAATATTTGGAGAATTTTCCGGTGGATCTAATTTTTTTGGATATTAATATGCCCGCAGTTTCAGGGTTGGATTTTTACAAGCGAGTGAATCAAAATACCTTCGCCATATTTACAACTGCATACAGCGAGTTTGCAGTCGAAGGCTTTGAGCTGAGTGCTATGGACTATTTATTAAAACCATATACCTTCGAAAGATTTTCAAGAGCAACACAAAAGGTATTGGACGCCTGCCAATTGAGAACGAAAAAGGTTTTAAAGAATGAGACTTATATCTACCTCAGAGCAGATTATAGTTTGCAAAAAATAGAGCTAAGTGAGATTCAATGGATTGAAGGTTTGGATGATTATTTGAAAATTCAATTAAAGGATAAGAAACCGGTAGTGGTTCGAATGACCATGAAAGCTATTTTGGAAAAATTGCCATCTTCAGAATTTGTTCGTATACACCGTTCCTACATAGTGCCCTTTGAAAAAATTCAGCATGTTCGAAACAAAACTGTTTTTTTCCTGACTTCCGCGATTTTCCCTAAGGCCTTCTGAAAGGCTTGATTTTATTGGGGTCGATTTTTGATTTGGGTGTTAATTTGGGTGTTTTACCTTTGTTTTGTGTTTATAAGGAAACTCAAAT